>JAKAMV010000438.1 GCA_021812735.1 Chloroflexota bacterium
CGGGAGGGGCGGCGCGCGGCGCGGGAGGGGCGGCGCGGCAAGGGGACGGCGCGGCGGGAGGGACGGCGCGCGGCGACCATCGCGACCATTGCGCCCGATGAAGCGCCCCTTCCTCATGGTGGTACCCTCGCGTCCCGGCTCGGCGCGGTCCGAGGAGCCCGCCCCGCCGGCACGCAACGCAAGGAACTGGCCCGTGGCGCGTTCGATGTGGAAGGGGGCCATCTCGTTTGGCCTCATCACGATCCCCGTGAAGCTCTACACGGCGACGGACTCCGAGGCGGCGGTCCGGTTCAACATGCTGCACGCGGCCGACCTGTCGCGGATCCAGATGAAGACCTGGTGCCCCGTCGAGGACATCGCGATCTCGAGGTCGGACACCGTCAAGGGCTACGAGTACAGCCCGGGCAAGTACGTGGTGATCACGGACGACGACCTCGACAAGCTGCCCCTCAAGACGATGCACACCATCGAGATCGAGCAGTTCTCGCCGCGCGGGGCGGGCGTCGGGCCGTTCGGCTTCGCCAAGGCCGCCTACTACGTCGAGCCCGACAGGGTGGGCCGGCGCGCGTTCGCGCTGCTGCGCCAGGTGCTGGCGGGCAAGGGCCTCACCGCGGTGTGCAAGGTGGTCGTCCGCGAGCGCGAGCAGCTCGCGGTCCTCGACCCGCACGAGGACACCATGCTGCTCACCACGCTCCACTGGCCCGACGAGATCCGATCGACCGCGGAGCTGGACCTCGGCGACGAGGCGTTCGAGTTCAAGACCGCGGAGCTGGCCATGGCAGACCAGCTGGCCGACGCGATGACGTCCGAGTTCGACCCTGCGCGCTTCCGCGACGAGTACCGCGAGGCGCTCATGGCGGTGATCGAGGCGAAGGTGGCCGGCCAGCAGGTCGTGGAGCAGCTGCCGGCGGTCGAAGCCGGCTCGACCAACCTCGTGGACCTCATGAAGCTGCTCGAGGCCAGCGTGCAGGCCCAGGTCGCAGCTCGCGACGCGGCCTCCACGGTCTCGCTCGCCGACGCGAAGGCGGGCCGCGGGTCGAAGGCAGCCGAGAAGACGGCGAAGGCCGCGAAGGCGACAACCGCCAAGCACGCCGCCGGCGAGGCCGACGAGGCCGAGGCCGAGGCCCGTCCGGCCCGACGCCGGCGCGCCTCCTAGCCCCGACCGGCATGGCGTGACGCGGCGCTGACCGCCGACCCACCGCCGTGCCCCTCGAGGCGTACCGCCGCAAGCGCGACTTCACGCGCACGCCGGAGCCGGCGCCCAACGCCGCGAGCACCTCGCCGGACGCGGGAACGGCGCATGCCCCGCTCGCGCCGTTCGCCGTCCGCCGCCGGTTCGTCGTCCAGCGCCACCGCGCCACGCGCCTCCACTACGACCTGCGCCTCGAGATCGGCGGGGCCCTCGTGTCCTGGGCGGTGCCGCGCGGCCCGTCGCTGGACCCCGACGCGAAGCGCATGGCCGTCCACGTGGAGGACCACCCGCTCGACTACTTCGACTTCGAGGGCGTCATCCCGCCGGGCGAATACGGCGCCGGCGACGTGGTCGTCTGGGACTGGGGCACCTGGGAGCCCGAGCGGGAGGCGCCCGAACCTGAGGCGGCCCTCGCGGCGGGTGAGGTCAAGCTTCGGTTCCGCGGCGAGAAGCTGCGCGGGCGCGCGACGCTCGTCCGCACGGGCCGGGCCGAGCGGAGGCGCGGCCCTGGCGAGGACGACGTTGGCGACCCATGGCTGCTGATCCACAAGCGCGATCCCGAGGCTGAGGCGGGCTGGGACGCGGAGGACCACCCGGCGAGCGTCAAGACGGGCCGCACGAACGACCAGGTGAAGGCGGGCGAGCCGCCGACGCAGACGGGCACCCCGCCCTCCGGCGGCGTCGATGCCGACCTCGCGCTCGCCACCAGGGCCGCGCTGCCGCGGTTCGTCGCGCCGATGCTCGCCACGCCCGGCTCGGCCGTCCCCGACGGCGACGACTGGCTGATCGAGGTCAAGTGGGACGGCTACCGCACGCAGGCGCTGGTCCGCGGCGGGCGGACGGAGCTGCGCTCGCGCACCGGCGTGGACGCCGGCGGCTGGTTTCCGCGCCTGCGCGGCGACGCGGACTGGATCGACGCGACCGAGGCCGTGGTGGACGGCGAGGTGGTGGCCCTCGACGAGGCGGGACGGCCTGACTTCGGGCGGCTCCAGGAGCGGCTGGGCGACGCGTCGGGCGGGGTGGTGCTGGTCGCGTTCGACCTGCTCCACCTCGACGGCTACTCGCTGCTCGACGTCCCGCTCGAGGCGCGCAGGGCGCTCCTGGCGAGCCGGCTGCGCTCGGACCCGCGCGTCCAGCTCTCGACGCAGGCCGTCGGCGGCGGCCCGGCCTTCTTCGACGCCGCGGTGCGCCTCGGGCTGGAGGGGGTCGTGGCCAAGCGGCGCCGCTCGCGTTACCTGCCAGGCCGTCGGACGGGCGACTGGATCAAGCACAAGGCGCGCCCGGGCCAGGAGCTGGTGGTGGGCGGCTGGACGCCCGTCGCCGGCAACCGCCACGAGCTGGGCGCGCTGGCCGTGGGCGTGTACGAGGGCGATCGGCTGCGCTTCGCCGGGATGGTGGGCACGGGCTTCGACGCCCGCGCGCGGCGCGACCTCCAGGAGCGGCTGGACGAGCTGGCAGCCGCGGAGCCGGCGTTCGATCCTCCGCCGCCGGCCGGCGCGCGCAGCCGCTGGAGCAAGGACCTCGACGATGTGCGGTGGGTGCGCCCGGAGCTGGTGATCGACGCCGAGATGGCGGGCTGGACGCGCGACGGGAGCGTGCGCCAGGCGGCGTACAAGGGGCTGCTCCCCGACCGCGACCCGCGCAGCGTGGCGCGCGAGACGACGGTCGAGGTGGGACCCCCAGCGACCGCCTCGCCGGCGGTACCATCGACCGGGGCGCCTGGGGTGCCGTCGGCCGCAGCTTCGTCCGCGGCCACAGCTCCATTCGCGGCCGCAGCGGCGGACGAGCTGGCGGCCCTGGCGGCGATGACCCGCGACGGCGTCTGGCGCGTCGGCGGGCAGGAGCTCAGGCTCACCAACCTCGACAAGGCGCTCTTCCCGCCCGCCGAGGGCGCCGAGGAGCCGCCCGTGACCAAGCGCGACCTGATCGCCTACTTCGCGCAGGTGGCCCCCGTCATGCTCCCCCACCTCGCCGGGCGCCCGCTCAACCTGCAGCGCTTCCCGGACGGCGCGGGCCGGCCCGGGTTCTGGCAGAAGCAGATCCCCCCGACGGCGCCCGCCTGGCTCGCGCGCTGGCACGAGGTCGGCATGGACGGCCGCTCCGACCGCGGCGCCAACGACCACCTGGTGGCCGACGGGGTGGCGGCGCTGTGCTGGCTGGGCAACCAGGCGTCGTTCGAGGTCCACGCCTGGACGTCCACCTGCGCCGACCCCTGGCGGCCCACCTACGCCCTGATCGACATCGACCCCGGCGCCGACACCACCTGGGAGCAGACGCTGCTGCTCGCGCGCCTGTACCGCACGGCGCTGGCGCACCTTGGCGTGCGGGCCTACCCGAAGGTGACCGGCGGCCGTGGCATGCACGCCTGGATCCCGGTCGAGCGCGGGCGCTACGCCTACGCCGACACGTCGGCCTGGGTGGAGACGCTGTCCCGGGCGGTCGGCGCCGCCGTGCCCGACCTGGTGTCCTGGGACTGGGCGAAGAAGGACCGCGGCGGTCGGGCGCGCCTCGACTACACGCAGAATGCGGGGATCAGGACGCTCGTCGCGCCGTACGCAGTCCGGCCCCGGCCGGGCGCCCCGGTCTCGGCGCCGATCACCTGGGACGAGCTCGACGACCCGGACCTGCGGCCCGACCGCTGGACCATCCGGACCATCCTCGACCGCGTCGCGCGGCTGGGCGACCCGTGGTCGGCGCTGCCCGACGACCGACAGGTGCTGCCGCCGCTCTGATCCTGCGGTGGCGGGTCGGCGGGCGCCCAAGGCCAGCCACTCGAGCCCGACTTGACCGGACTCCCGATCAGCGCTCCACCGGGGGCCTGGAGGTCGCCGTCGATCGATCTGCGTCGCGCCGTGCCCCGCCGCTCCTCCGACCGCAAGCCCGCGGCAGTCGTCGTCCGCGAGTACGGTCGCGACAGCCTGCTCGTCTGGGCGAACGTGCTGCTCGCCCCCCTGTTCGGGCCCATGGGCCTGCGGGTGGGCCTCCAGTCCGAGGCGCGGCTGGCCGCGCGCATCGAGACCGACACCGCCGCGATGCGCAATCGCGGCTGCCTGGTGGCCAAGGTCGAGACGTTCTCGCTGCCGGTCCCGGGCGCGCCGGGCACGGTGGCCGACTGGCACCGCGTGACGTACGAGCAGCCCGCCGCGCCGAGCGCCTGAGCCGAGCGAGACCCCGGGCCGCCCGCCGTGCCATAGCCGGCGTGCCCTGACCGCCGCCAACATGTGGTGCGCGAGGGCACCGATCGGCCAAGGCTCACAGCCGGCTCACAGCCGGCTCACAGGCGGCTGTGTCACTCTGCGCCCGCTCATCGGCGCCGCCTCGCGCTGTGTGCCGACTGGGCGTCTGGACGCAGGGAGCTGGCAGATGGAGATCCGTCCCGAACCGATCCGCGCGACGCGGCGCGTCCCGATCCAGGTGGTGGTCGCCATCGTGCTGCTCGCGCTCGCCGCCATGGCCGTGGGCGCCTCGCTGCTGGCCCCGGGCGGCCTCACGAGCACTCCCCAACTCGCCGCAGCGGGCGCGTCGGCCGCCACGGCCGCGTCACCCGACGCAAGCGCCAAGCCGGACCGCGGGCCCTCCTGGGGCGGCTGGCTCCTGCCCGACCAGGTGGGCAAGGTCTTCGGCCGGGTGGGCAAGGTCTTCGGCGATGCCGGCCGCGGCGGCCAGGGCGGCTTCCTGCCCGGCATCACCATCGCCTCGATCGACGGCACCGAGATCGGCCTCAAGAGCGCCAACGGCTGGACGCGCACCATCGACACGACCGGCGTGACCATCATGCGCGCCGGCGCGACGATCAAGGTCACGGACCTCAACGTCGGCGACCGGATCTCCATCGGCGAGACACGGGGCAGTAGCGGCAGCTACACCGTCACCAAGCTCACGGTCGTGCTCGACCAGGTCAGCGGGACGATCAGCAAGATGGACGCCGGCACCGTCACGGTGACCGCCGGCAGGAAGACGGCGACCGTCAAGACCAGCGCGTCCACCGTCTACCGGCGCGCCGGCCAGACGATCGCCCGGTCGGACCTCGTGGTCGGGCAGCGGCTCGTGGCCGCAGGGACGACCGGCTCCGACGGGTCGCTCCAGGCGGAGGCCGTCGACGTCCAGCCCGACGTGGTGTTCGGGACGGTCACGAAGACGTCGGGCAACACCCTCACGATCAGCACGTTCGGCGGCGGGACCGCCACGGTCCAGGTCAACACCAAGACCATGTTCCAGGTCGCCGGCAAGAGCAGCGCGACGCTGGCAGACGTCGCGGTGAACGACTCGATCGTGGCGCAGGGCGTGCTCGGCAAAGACGGGGTCCTCACGGCCACCACCGTCCGGGCGGGGAACGGGAAGTTCCTCAAGCCGTCGCTGAAGAGCAACGGCAACGGCCACAAGCTCGCGAGCCCCTCGCCGTCCGCCTCTTCCGGCACCTCCAGCTGAGCCTGCCCCGACCCGTCGGTCGTAGGCCGAAGCCGATGCCGTCGGCGCGCACGGACGAGCCGGCACGCAGGACGCGGCTGGGCAGACGGGCATCGACCCGTCACAATGCGCGCCTGATGCGTCCTCGCTTCCGGGCGCGCCGGTGACGGCGCCTGCGATCCGCGACCTCGCCGTGGCCATCGGCGGCGAGGTCCTCACGCCCGAGCACCCGTCGTTCGAGGGGGCCGCCGGGGTGTTCCAGCTGGCCGCGACCGGTCGTCCCGCGGCCGTCGTCCGGCCGCGGGACGCTGCCGAGGTTGCCCGGGCGGTCGCCTGCGCCCGCCACTGCGAGCTCGACATCGCGGTGCGTGGCGGGGGCCACAGCGCGGCGGGCCACTCCACTGGCGACGGCGTGGTCGTGATCGACACCCGCGCCCTCGACGAGCTGGTCGTGGATCCCCGGACTCGCCGGCTGCGCGCGGGCGCGGGCCTCACCGCCGGCGCGGTCGTCGCCGCCGCGCATCCGCACGGGCTCACGGTCCCGTTCGGCGACAACGGCGCCGTGGGCATCGCGGGCATCACGCTCGGCGGCGGCATGGGCTACCTCTCGCGCCAGCACGGGCTGACGATCTACCGTCTCGTCTCCGCCGAGCTCGTCACCGCCGACGGCCGCGTCGTCACGGCCTCGGCCGACTCGGAGCCGGAGCTGTTCTGGGCAATCCGGGGCGGCGGCGGCAACTTCGGGGTGGTGACCGCGCTCGAGTTCGAGCTCGTCGAGGCAGGCATGGTCTATGGCGGCGCGCTGCTGCTGCCGCCCGCGTCCGACGTGCTGCGGGGCGTCGCCCCCCTTGCTGGCGCCGCGCCGCGCGAGCTGGGCGTCATCGCCAACGCGATGCCGGCCCCGTCGGCGCCGTTCGTGCCGCCCGACATGGTCGGCCAGCCGGTCGTGGTCGTGATGGGCGTCTTCAACGGGGGCGCCGCGGCGGGTGAAGCGGCCTGGGCACCCTTCCGCGCCCTCGCGCGGCCCATCGCCGACATGGTGGGCCCGATGCCCTACCCCGCGATCTACCGCTTCGGCGAGGGGGCCGCCACGCCCTCGTCCACGGCCAACCGCTCGGTCTTCCTCGAGACCGTCGACGACGCGGTGGTCGAGACGCTTCGCGCGGCCTACCTGGCGTCACCCGGGGTCATGACGCTCATCCAGATCCGCGTGCTCGGTGGTGCCGTGGCGG
This sequence comes from Chloroflexota bacterium, assembly GCA_021812735.1. The sequence goes on from JAKAMV010000438.1 coordinate 6,832, forward strand.
ACGTGCCAGCAGACGCGACTGCCTACGCCCACCGCGCCGCGCCGGTCCACCTGATGGCCCTCGCGAGCGCCGGTCCGGCCGTTGCCATCGGCTCGTGCCGGGACTGGGCGGAGGACGTCCTCGACCGCCTCCGCGGGCACGGCATTGGTGCGTACGTGAACTTCCTCGAGGACGAGGGCGAGGCGCGCATCCGGGAGGCATACCCGCTCAGCACCTACCGGCGGCTGGCAGCGGTGAAGGCGGCGTGGGACCCGGACAACGTGTTCCACCTCAACCAGAACATCCGCCCCGCTAGCTGACGGCCGGGCTGAACGCTAGCCGCCCGCGATCTCGCGCTTCCGGCGCTCCACGAACGCGTCGATCGCGTCCGAGCGGCCGGGGTCCAGCGGCGGCGGCTGGTACTCGGCCAGCAGCCGCTTCCAGATTCGGTTCGCCCGCTCGGTCGCCGTCCGGGCGCCGTCCTCCTTCTTGAACGAGGCCGTCAGCCCGCCCTCGAGCCGGCCAGCGCCCTGGTACAGCAGGCTCGCGCCGCCGGTCAGCGCGCCCCAGACCGACATGCCGCTCTCGTAGGCCGCCTGCGCGTCGACCACCGGCGAGGCGGTGACGTTGGAGGTGCGCCACGGCAGGCCGACGCGGCGGGCGAGCTGCCCGGTGGCCAGCTGCGCCTTCACGTACTCCGGCGTGCCGAAGGCGGGCGAACCCGTGCGCATGTCCACGTTGGAGGTGAAGCCGCCGTACACCATCGGCGTGCCAGGCCGGACGAGCTGCGCGAGAGCGACCGTGAACAGCGCCTCTGCGTGCTGCTGGGCGAGCGCGCCGGCGAGCGTGGCCGGGGTCATCGCGCCGGCGAGCGTGAACGGCGTGGCGACCACCGGCTGGCCGTGCTCAACCGCACCGACGAGCTCATGGGCTTCGCCGTGTCCGGGCCCGCGTCGCGGGGGGTCCTCGCCGCGCTCGCCGCGGGCGACCCGTCGGCCGACCTCTCGCCGACCGGCCTGCCGTTCCTCGGCATCCGCCCGATGGTCATCATGGGCGCCGAGGCGGTGGTGGGGAGGATCTCGCTCACCGGTGAGCTCGGCTACGAGGTGGTGGTCCCAGCCGCCCGGCACCTCGCCCTCTACGGGGCCATTCTCGAGGCGGGCGGGCCGCACGGCCTGCGGCTGGTCGGCGACCTCGCGCTCGACTCAGA
>JAKAMV010000439.1 GCA_021812735.1 Chloroflexota bacterium
GAAGTCGCGCTTGATCAGCGTCCGCACCTTGAGCGCCTTGAGGTAGAACGCGTCGTAGTAGCCGGCCGACAGCGCATAGGTGCCGAGCATGATCCGCCGCTTGACCTCGGGCCCGAAGCCGGAGCCACGCGTGGCGAGATAGTCGGCGAGGTAGTCCTCGCCGCCGCGGACGCTGTGGCCGAACCGGACGCCGTCATAGCGGGCGAGGTTGGCAGACGCCTCCGCCGGGGCGACGATGTAGTAGGTGGCCAGGCCGTAGTCGGTGTGCGGCAGGCTGACCTCCTCCACCGTGGCGCCGGCTGCCTCGAGCGCGGCCACGGCCTCGCGGATGCGCGCCTCGACGCCAGGGTCCATGCCCGCGACGAAGTACTCGCGCGGCACGCCGAGGCGCCTGCCTCGCAGCCAGGACGCCGCCTCGTCGTCGGACGACGGCAGCCCCACCAGGTCGTCCGGCACCGGGACCGGGGCCGAGGTGGAGTCGCGCTCGTCGCGTCCGGCCACCGCGTGGAGCAGCGCCGACGCGTCGCGCACGTCACGGGCGAACGGCCCGATCTGGTCGAGGCTCGACGCGAAGGCCACGATCCCGTAGCGCGAGACGCGCCCGTAGGTGGGCTTCATGCCGACGATGCCGCACAGCGCCGCCGGCTGGCGAATGGAGCCGCCGGTGTCGGTGCCGATGGACAGCGGCGTCTGGAACGCGGCCACGCTCGCGGCGGCGCCGCCCGACGAGCCGCCCGGCACGCGCTCGAGGTCCCACGGGTTGGCCGTCGGGCCGAACGCCGAGTGCTCGCAGGAAGAGCCCATCGCGAACTCGTCCATGTTGGTCTTGCCCAGGATCACGGCACCGACGGCATGCAGCCGCCCGGTGATGTGGGCGTCGTACGGGGCGCGGTACCCCTCGAGGATCCGAGAGCCGGCCGTGCACTGGCCGCCCTTGACGGACACGAGGTCCTTGAGCGCCACCGGGATCCCGTGGAGCGGGTGCAGCGCGGCCACCGCCTCGGTGCCCCCTGCCCGTGCGGCGGCCAGCCTCGCGTCGGCGGCGTCGGCCTCTGCCAGCGCCCGCCCGTCGTCGATCGTGAGCCAGGCGTGGAGGCCGCGGTCGGTCGCGTGGGCGCGGGCCAGGTGCGCGGCCGTGAGCTCCCGGGAGGTGGTGTCACCCGCTCGGAGGCGCGCGGCCATCTCGTGGGCGAGAAGCTGCGTGAGGTCCTCGGCCATGGCGGTCACTCCCCGCCCAGGATGGCCGGCACGACGAACGCGTCGCCGTCCCGCTCGGGCGCGTTGGCCAGGACCGCCTCGGGGTCCAGCGACGGCCGCGCCACGTCGTCGCGCAGGATGTTCTCCAGCTCGATCGTCTGCGCCGTCGGCGGGATCGCGTCGGTGTCCAGCTCCGCCAGCTTGGCGTACTGGTCGAGGATGTGGTTGAGCTGGCCCTCGAGCCGGGCGAGCTCGTCGGGGGTCAGCCCGAGGCGGGCGAGGTAGGCGACGTGCTCGACGTCGGCGCGGGTCAGCGAGGCCATGGCGCGATGATACGCGGCCGCGACGGTCGGCCGGTCGCCGACCGGGATGCGCCCGGGCGCGGCGACCCTGGGCGCGGTTCAGCCCGGGACGTGCGCCTTGCCGAACGTGCGCGCCAGGAACTCGCGCGTCCGCGGGTCCTTCGGATCCTCGATGACCTGATCCGGCGGTCCGACCTCCACGAACTGGCCGCCCTCGATGAAGTACACGCGGTCCGCCGCCTCGCGGGCGAACGCCATCTCGTGGGTGACCACGATCATGGTGGCGCCCTCGTGGGCCAGCTCCTCCATGACGTTGATGACCTCGCCGACGAGCGTCGGGTCCAGCGCCGACGTCGGCTCGTCGAACAGGAGGACCTTGGGCTCCATCGTCAGCGCCCGCGCGATCGCAACGCGCTGCTTCTGGCCGCCCGACAGGCGACCGGGGTACTCGTCGCGCTTCTCGGCGAGGCCCACTTTCTCGAGGTAGTTCTCCGCCGTCGCGATCGCCTGGTCGCGCGACACGCCCTTGACGCGGATGGGGCCCTCGATGAGGTTGTCGATGACCTTCATGTGCGGGAACAGGTTGAACTCCTGGAACACCATCTGCGCCCGGAGGCGGATCTGGCGGATCTGCTCCAGGTGCTGCCGGCTCCGCGCGCGGAGCGGGTCGGCGTCCACGCGCAGGCCGTCCACCTCGATGAGGCCCACCGTGGGCTCCTCGAGGAAGTTGATGCACCGCAGCAGGGTGCTCTTGCCCGAGCCCGACTTGCCGATGAGGCAGATGGTCTCGCGCGGGTAGACCTCCAGGGTCACCCCCTTGAGGACGTGGTTGTCGCCGTAGAACTTCTGCAGATCCGCGACGCGAACGATCGGGAGGGAGCCGGCGGGCGTCAGGGCGCCCGGCTTGGCGAAGGGGTCGTGGTGGTCGGCGGAGAGGGGCACGGGCTGGTCCATGTCGCTACACCCTCACGTCGCTCTGGGCCATGCGCCTCTCGAGGCGCTCCTGGCCGAAGCTCAGCACGATCGTCATCACCCAGTACACGACCGCGGCGATCATCAGCGCCTCGAAATTGCGGAAGGTCTGGGTCCCGGCATTGTTGGCCCGCCAGAAGACCTCCTCGATCGTGACGTAGGACACGAGCGCGGAGTCCTTGGTCATCGAGATGAAGTCGTTGCCGATGGCCGGCGTGACGATGCGGATGGCCTGCGGCAGGATGACCCGCCGCATGATGCTGCGCTCCTGCATGCCGAGGGCCGCGGCCGCCTCGCGCTGGCCCCGGGGCACCGCCTCGACGCCCGCCCGGAAGATCTCGGTGAGGTAGGCGCCGTAGTTGAAGGAGAGGGCGAAGATGCCGCTGGTCAGCGGGTCGAGGACGATCCCGAACTGGGGCAGCGCCAGGTACACGAAGATGATCTGGACGATGAGCGGCGTGCCCCGCACGAGGGACACGTAGAGCGTCGCGACTGCGTAGATCGTGGGGTTGCGCGAGAGCCGGCCGAGGGCGCCGAACAGCGCGAACACGACGGCGAAGATGATCGACACCACCGAGACGAACAGCGTCACGGGAATGCCGCCGAGGATGAACGGGCCCCACTTGCCGATAAACGCGGGGTCCACCTTGCCGCTCTGGGCAAGCGCGATCACCAGCGCTCCGACCAGCACCAGCCAAGTCAGCAGGAAGATGGTCCGGAAGCGCCGGCGCGAGCGGGCGCGGTGCACCGCGACCCTGCGGACGATGTCCTCTGGCCTCGCCAGCGTCAGGTCGTACTCGTTCTGGGCCCCCGCGGGCCCGCCGCGCGCCGCTTCAGACATCCTCGCCCTCTCTGTGCAGAAGCGGGGGCGCCTCTGCGGCGCCCCCGCCCTGGGTTACGGCGTGTGGACGGCGTCCGGCTCAGCCGGGCCCCTGCGTGAGGTCGGCGTGGAACCACTTCTGGGACAGCTGCGTGAGGGTGCCGTCCTGGTGCATCGACGTCACGATCGCGTTGAGGGCGGTCAGGAAGTCGGCATCGTTGGGCCCGCTCTTGTCCAGCGCGATGGCCAGCGGCTCGAAGTAGACGGGGGCGCCCACCTTGACCACGGGCAGGCCCGCGGCGATGGCCCCGTCAACGGTGGTGCTGGAGCTCAGCCAGCCCTGGAAGTCGTTCCGGCCGGCTGCCCACGTCTGCGGGCACTCGGCGTCGGTCTTGAGCGACACCGTCTTGATGCCGGCGGGCGGGGTGGTGGTCGGCGACAGCGTGCCGAAGTCGAGCTTCTTGCCCTGGAGCCAGTCGAGGTATGTCGTCGCCTCGCCGGCGCAGATGGACTTCCCCGCGAGGCCGTCGATCGTGGTGATGCCCGACGCCTTGCTCGCGGTCATCTGGGCGGGGGTGTAGTAGTAGGGCGGGCTGAAGTCGAGGACCTTCTCCCGGTCGGTCGTGATGGTCATGGAGCCGACGGACGCGTCCCAGCGGCCCGACCAGCTGCCGGCCGTGATGAGCGACCAGTCGGGCGTGACGAACTGGACCTTGACGCCCAGGCGCTTGGCGACCTCGGTGGCCACGTCGATGTCAAAGCCGGAGAACGTGCCGTCGGGGTTCTTGACCGACTGCGGCGCGTAGTTCGGGTCCGTCGAGACCACGAGGACGCCGGCCTTGAGGACCTTGTCGAGCAGGCCGCCCGCGATGGGGGTGGCGCTCGGGGCGACGGTCGGCGAGGCGGCAGCAGCGGCGCTGGCCGCCGGCGCCGTGCTCGCCAGCGAAGGCGCGGCCGTTGGGGCCGTGGTCGGGGCGGTGGTCGGCGCCGGCGTCGCGGCGCTGCCCGAGCAGGCCGCCACCACGATGGCGGCAGCGCCCAAGAGGGAAAGTCGTCCACGCAGGGACATTCGCGCTCCTCCTTCGACCGGGCACCGCCGAATTGACCGGTCGGCGCCGAATCCGCGGCATTATGCGCGTTCCGTCTGGCCGCGTGGGCAAGGGCCGGACGGCCCTGTTCGTCAACCCGCCGTGTCGGCCGTCCCCTTGGCGCCAGGGATGGGCTCGCCGGCCAGGACCCGCCGGAACCCGTCGGCATCCACGACCGGGATGCCAAGTTCGGCCGCCTTGGCCAGTTTCGAGCCTGCGCCGGGCCCCGCGACCACGAGATCGGTCTTCTTGGACACCGAACCCGCTGGTTTGCCGCCCACGGCGCGCACGGCGTCCTCGGCCTCCTCGCGGCTGAACCCCTCGATCGTCCCGGTCACCACGACCGTCCTGCCGGCCAGCGGACCTTCTTCGATCCCCGCGGCGGTGTCTCGCACCGCGGGACGCTCCGGGACCACGCCTGCGTCCACGAGCTCTCGCATGACGTCCCGCGTGGACTCGTCCGCGAACCAGGCGGCGACGGCCGCGGCGACCGCCGGCCCGATGCCGGGCACCTCCTGGATGACCTCGGGCTCGTCCTCGGCGACCCTGCGCAGCTCCGCCTCGACGGCGGCGAACCACGGGTCCGGGATCTGGGCGCCGTCCGCCGGCGGATACGCGTCCGGGCGAACCCGGGTTGCCAGCCAGCGGGCGAGGTCCACCGCCGTGGACTCCCCGACCTGCGGGATTCCCAGCGCGTTGAGCACCTTGGCGAGCGGTCGGCCGACGCGAGCTCGCTCGATGGCTGCCGCGAGGTTCTCGGCGCTTCTCTGGGCGAAGCGGTCCAGCGTGGCGAGGTCAGCCGCGGTCAGGCGGAAGACGTCCGCGCGGGAGTGGAGCATGCCCCGCTCAAGGAGCTGGCCGAGGACCGCCCAGCCGGCGCCGTCCACATCCATGCCGCCGCGGCCGAGGAAGTGGGCATAGGCCTGGGCGAGGCGCGCCGGGCACGCCGGGTTGGGGCAGTAGTGGCGGACCGCGCCCTCGTCACGGACGACGGCCGTGCCGCACGCGGGGCATGCGGCCGGCATCTGGAACTCGCGGGCGTCCGGCGGGCGCTTCTCGAGGACAGGGCGGACGACCTCGGGGATCACGTCGCCGGCCTTCTGGAGGATCACCGTGTCCCCGATCCGGACATCCTTGCGGCGGACCTCGTCGAGGTTGTGGAGCGTGGCGCGGGCAACGGTGCTGCCCGCTACCTTGGCCGGTCGCAGGTGGGCCACGGGGGTCAGGGTGCCCGTTCGGCCGACGTACGGGACGATGTCCTCGCACACCGTCTCCACCTGCTCGGGCGGGAACTTGTAGGCGATGGCCCAGCGGGGCGCCCGGCTGACCATGCCCAGGCGCTCCTGCTGGTCGAGGCGGTCCACCTTGACCACGACGCCATCGGTCTCGTAGGGGAGCTCGTGGCGGGCTTCGCGCCATCGCTCGGTGAAGGCGATGACACCCTCGATGTCGAGGCCCGCCACGGCTTCAGGGTTGACGTCGAAGCCGAGCGTCTTGAGGCGGGCGAGCGCCTCGCTCTGGCTCGCGACGGACGGCGTCGCGGGACCCGTCGGCCCGTCGGCCAGCGCACCCTGCGCGGCCGCCGCGTCCTCGAGCAGCTGGTACATCCACGTGGCGAGGCGCCGGCCTGCCGTGACGGCCGGGTCCTTCTGGCGAAGCGAGCCCGCGCCGCTGTTGCGAGGGTTGGCGTACAGCGACAGCCCCGCCTCGTCGCGCTCGGCGTTGATCCGCGCGAACTCGGCCTTGGGCATGTAGACCTCGCCCCGCGCCTCGAGCGTGGCGGGCTCGGCCAGGCGCTCGGGGATCGACCTGATCGTCCGCAGGTTCGGGGTGACGTCCTCGCCCGTGGTGCCGTCACCGCGGGTGCTGCCGAGCACGAGGCGACCGCTCTCGTACCGCAGGCTGATCGCGAGCCCGTCGATCTTGAGCTCCGCCACGTACGTCAGCCCCTCGGCTGGGTCGGGCGCGGCGGGCAGGCCCAGACCCCGCCGGACGCGGGCATCGAACGCGCGGAGCTCGTCGTGGCTGAACGCGTTGCCGAGCGAGAGCATCGGCCTCGCGTGGCGAATCTCCGGGAAGCGGCCGCCCGCCGGCGCCCCGCCGACCCGCTGCGAGGGCGACGCCGGCGTTGCGAGCTCGGGGTGCGCCGCCTCGAGGGCGACCAGCTCGCGGAACAGCGCGTCGTACTCCGCGTCCGTGATCTCCGGCGCATCCTCCTCGTAGTAGAGGCGGTTGGCGCGACGGATCTGCCCGGCGAGGTCCGCGTGGCGGGCGGCAGCGTCGTCAGCGGTGAGGGTGCCGGCCTGCTCGACCAGCGCGGGGTCAACGGGGAGCGGTTCGGTCATCGGCGCGAGCATACGCGGCGCGCGTGACGCCTGGCGGGCCGTGCAGTAGAGTCCGCCCATGGACAGGTCGGACCTGCTGCGCGAGATGCGCGAGGCCTACGCCCCCATCGCGGCAGCCGTGGCGGCGACGCCCGACGCCGACCTGCTGGCAGTGCCGGCCGGCATGGCGCCCTGGACGCGCAAGGACGTCCTCGCCCACCTGGAGTTCTGGCACCGCTTCAGCGCGGCGCTGCTCCGCGGCCTGCGGACCGGCGTGAACCCGGACCCCGACGGAGGCGGCGCGGGCGTGGACAGCGCCAACGCCCGCGCCTACGCGATGGACCGCGATCGAACCGTCGAGGACGTCCGGCGCGGCTTCGCCGAGTCGTTCGACGACGTGATCGCCGCTGTCGAGGCCGCCACCGAGCGCGAGCTGTTCGACGCGGGCGTCCAGGCGTGGGCGCCGGGAAGGGCGGCCGACGAGCTGTTCGCGGACACCTCGGCCCACTACGCCAAGCACGCATCGCACCTGGGCGCCCGGCTCCGGAACAGAGCGGGGGCGCTCCGGGCCATGCGGAACGTCCACGCCTCCGTCGCCGCGGCCTCAGCCGCCCTCACGGACGAGGCGCTGCTCGCCGCGGCGCCGGGGATGCCTGGCTGGTCGCGCAAGGACGTGCTGGCCCATCTCGAGTGGTGGAACCGGCACTCGGCCGCGGTCCTGCGGGGCCTGCGGTCGGGCACGGAACCGTTCCCGGCCGAGGGCGGCGGCTGGGACCTCGACCCGCACAACGCCCGGGTGCTGGCGGAGAACCGCGGCCGGTCGGCGGCCGACGTGCGGGCAGGCGAGGCGACGTCGTTCGCTGAGCTGGTCGCCGCCGTCGAGGCCGCCTCCGACCGCGAGCTGTTCGACGAGGGCGTCCAGCCCTGGCTCGCGGGGACGGCCATCGCGGCGGTCGCCGCCGACACGTGGGATCACTACCCGGAGCACCTGCCGCACCTCGCGGGCGGGTGACCCGGCTGCCGGGAGCACAAGCCGACCGGCGCCCGGGCATCCCGGACGGCCGCTAGCCGATCACCTCGAGGCTGGCGAGGCTCGCCAGCAGCGTCTTGCGGCCGACAACGGGGTCCCTGAACGCCACCTGGACCTCCTCGTCGTCGCGGGTGAGCCGGGACGTGATCACGATGCCGTCGCCCCAGCGGGCGTGGCGGACGCGGTCGCCGTCGCGGTACCGGCGCTCGCCGGGGACGATCGGGCGCTGCGGGACCGCCCCGGCCGCCGGGGGCCCGCCCCGGGCCACCCCGAGCGACCCCGA
>JAKAMV010000440.1 GCA_021812735.1 Chloroflexota bacterium
GGCGGCAAGCTCTGGGCCCCCCAGCTCGTGCACCAGATCCTGGGGCCCACCGGGGAGGTGGTGCAGACCATCGCGCCGAAACTGCGCGCAGTGGTCAAGATCAGCCCCGCGATCCTCGCCACGATGCGCGAGGCCGCGCGTGAGGCGGTCGTCATCCGCCACACCGGCAACGTCGTCGACATGCCCCTCTACGTGGCGGGCAAGACCGGCACGGCCGAGTTCGGGACCCGCAAGATCGACGGCAACCTGCCCTTCCACTCCTGGTTCGTGGGCTTCGTCTCACCCTCCGGCGACTTCGCCAAGACCGACTCGCAGCTCGCGATCCTGGCCTTCGCCTACGACACCTCGCGCAGCATCGGCAACGTGGCCACCGAGGTCGTCAAGTACTTCCTCCAGCTGCACTACGGCATCAAGCAGGACTACCGGAACCTCTTCCTGATCCGACCGGGCGCGGGGAACTGAAGATGGGCGCGATCAGACTGCAGCAGGATCGGCTGAAGTGGGCCAGCCAGACCGCCGTCGCGGCGTGGAGCGCCTTCGACGTCCAGCTGGTGATCTACGCTGGACTGCTGGCGGGCATGGGCCTGGTGATGGCGTACACCAACAGCTACGAGGCCGGCGTGTCGCCCCTCTCGGCGGGCTCCACTTTCACCCGCGGCCTGGTCTGGGCGGCCCTCGCGATCGTCGCGTTCCTGGTCGCGGCCGCGTTCGATTACCGGTGGCTCAAGACCTTCGCCTGGCCGCTCTACTTCATCAACATCGGACTGCTGGCCGTCTCGCTGGCGATCGGGTCGGGCGTCGGCGGGTCTGCACGGTGGGTGACGATCTTCGGCATGCAGTTCCAGTTCTCGGAGCTCGCCAAGGTACTCATGGCGGTCGTGCTCGCGAACTGGATCAGCTCACGCGAGGCGCAGGTCGGCGGCCTCTTCACGATCCTCGGCGCGCTGGCGCTCGTGGTTCCGCCGATCATCCTGGTGGCGCTGCAGCCCGACCTGGGCACGTCGCTCGTCTTCGGCGCCATGCTCGTCGGGACGCTCTTCATCTCGGGCGCCAGCCTGCGTTGGTTGGTGGTCCTCGGCGCGGGGACGGTGGCGGCGATCCCATTCGCCTGGACCTATCTGCTGCGCGACTACCAGAAGCAGCGGTTGATCTCGTTTCTCGATCCCACGGCCGACCCGCAGGGATCCGGCTTCCACGTGATCCAGTCGATGATCGCGGTCGGGTCAGGCGGCTTTCTCGGCAAGGGGCTGACGAACGGGACGCAGAACCAACTGGACTTCTTGCCGGTCCAGTCGACCGACTTCGTCTTCTCGGTCCTGGCCGAGGAACTCGGCTTGGTGGGCGCGGTCGTGGTCTTCCTGCTCTTCGCGGCCCTCATCTGGCGGGTGCTCCTGGCAGCGTGGCGCTCGGAGGACACGTTCGGACTGGCGTTCGCCGGGGCCATCGCGTCGATGCTGCTCTTCCAGGTGCTCGTAAACGTAGGGATGACGATCGGGATCATGCCGGTGACGGGCATCCCGTTGCCGTTCATCACGCACGGGGGCGCGTCGCTGATCAGCATCGCGCTGGGCCTCGGTGTGCTCCAGTCGATCAACCTGCGACAGGTACGCCCGAAATGGTGACTGTGCGCGGAGCGACGAGCGCGTCGGTTGCGCCGGGGCTCTGCGGCGGCCTGGGGGTCGGCTTGTAAGGGGTCCGATCGGGGGAGGGCCGAGCGTCCGCTTCACGACCGAAAGCGGTTCGGCCGAGCGAGCGGGTCGACCGCCGCCGGGCGCCTGCCGAGGCGCCGCAGCAGGGCGTCGATCTCGTCGCGGTACCCACGGCCGGACGGCGCGCGCTCCAGCCACTCGAGGAACTCGGGATCGTGCCGTGCGATCTCGCCCAGTGACCACCCGGCATAGCGGCTGAACGTGAGCACCGCGCCTTCGGGACGCCCGGGCGGGGGGCCGGCGGCATGCACCGTTGCGGCTCCTGCGCCCGACGCAGGTTCAGCCGCCGCCGGCCGAGCCTCCGACGGGCGGGCTCCCGCCGTTGGGCGCGGGGCGTTCGCGCTGCCGGAGCCACCAACCGGACGCCGTGCGCTCCCCTCCGTCGGCGTGGAGCGGATGCGTCCGAAGCGTTCGTCGTTGGCGCCGCCTGCCGGCCCGGTCGGGCTCGCCCACGGCGCGGAGCGGGGAGCGGCGTAGCCCGGCGCGGGGGCCGCGCGGCTGCGGTCGTAGGCCGCGCGCTGCACGGGATCGCGCAGCACTGCCCATGCCCGATTGATCTCGCTCATGCGGCGTGCCGCCGCCGCGTCGTCGGTGATGTCGGGGTGGTAGCGCCGAGCGAGCCGGCGATACGCGGCGCGAAGGGCGCGCAGATCGGCGTGCGGCTCGACCTCCAGGATCCGGTAGAGGTCTTCCTCCAGCGTCACGCCCGACCTCCCCCCACACGATGGGGCGCCGCCCATGAATCCCGGCGCCGCCTGCCGGCGGGTCGCCCCGCCTTCGACCGGGTCGAGGGTACCATTCCAGGAGCCCCCCGCGAAGGGGCGCCTCTGCGGCGTGGCCGCCGTTGGCGCTCGATGCGAGGCACTGCCCGCGGGCGTGTGCGAGCCGCAGGCCCCCGCCGCACCGTGACGAGGAGCCGACGAGTGGGGAGCGACCGTCGCGTTGACGCTGGCGGACGCGGGCGATACCATCAACGGTCGCGCCCCGGCAACAGCCGGGCGCCATTCATGTGTTCAGGGGACCCATGTACGCAGTCATCGAGACGGGCGGGAAACAGTACCGCGTCGAAGTCGGCAGCGAGATCGAAGTCGAGCACCTCGACGTAGAGCCCGGACAGACCCTCGAGCTGGATCGCGTCCTGCTCGTGGCCGACGGAGACGACACGGCGATCGGCCGCCCGCTCGTTGATCGGGCCCACGTCAGTGCGAGCGTCGTGCGGCAGGACCGGGGCGACAAGGTCGTCGTCTTCAAGTACCGGCCGAAGGCACGCCGCCGGGTCAAGCATGGCCACCGCCAGGAGCTGACCGTGTTGCGTGTCGCGGACATCGTGCACGGCGATCGCAGCGCGGCGAAGCTCGCCGAGGCGGCCAAGACCGAGCGGCAGCGGCTCCTGGAGGGTGCGGCCGAGGCGGCCGCGCAGCGCGCCGCCGCCGACAAGGCGCTCGCCGAGAAGCTCGCGAGCGCGCAGGCGCAGGCCGTGACCGCGGGTGAGGCCTCATCCGGAGCCGCCGGGTCGGCCGCCGGCGGCTCGGCCGCCGCGAAGAGCGTCGCCGGCGAGCAGGGCGGGAAGGCCCGCACGGCCGGCGCGAAGCTGGCCGCGACCACAGGCGAGAAGGCGACCGCTGGCGAGAAGAGAGCCGGCGAGAAGCCGGCCGCCGAGAAGCCAGCCGCGCGCCCGCGGATCCGCGCGCCGCGGATCCAGGCGCCCCCGCCGGAGGGCGAGGCCAAGCCGAAGTCCCGCGGCACCAGGAAGGACACCTAGCCATGGCACACAAGAAAGCCGGTTCGAGCTCCAAGAACGGCCGCGACAGCGTTGGCCAGCGGCTCGGCGTCAAGGTCGGTGACGGGCAACTCGTCCCGGCCGGCTCCATCATCGTCCGCCAGCGGGGCATGACGTTCCTCGCCGGCGATGGCGCCGGGCTCGGCCGTGACTTCACCGTCTTCGCTACACTGACGGGCCGCGTGAAGTTCGAACACGAGACCCACGACAAGAAGCGCATCCGCGTGATCGCCGAGGCGGCCCCGGCCGCGCAGGCCTGATCGCGCCAATCGTCGGGACCACCGCCGGGGGCGCCCGGACGGAAGGCTCGGCAGGAGTTGATCGTGAAAGACGGGATCCACCCCAAGTACTACCAGGCCGAGGCCCACTGCGGGTCGTGCGGCCGCACGTTCATCGTCGGGTCGACGCGCCCCACGCTGCGCGTCGACGTCTGCGCCCAATGCCACCCCTTCTTCACCGGCAAGCAGACCATCGTCGACACGGCCGGCCAGGTGGAGCGGTTCCAGAAGCGCCTCGAACGCTCGCTCCGATCCTGAGGCACCCCACGTCGAGCGCTTCGGCAGCGGCGGGCCCGGCAGGGTCCGCCGCTCTGTTTCGCGGGCGGGCCTTCGCCTTGCCACGGCGTTGGTACAGCGCCCCGCCCCGCGGCTAGACTGAGGCCTCCCGATGGCACGCTTCAACTACGGTGGTCAGGCCCTCATCGAAGGGGTCCTCATGCGCGGGCGCGACGCGATCGCGGTCGCCGTGCGGCACCCGGACGGGGACGTGGTCTGGGAGGCCGAGCGGCTCTCCGACTCGATCGTGCACCGTCACCGCGCGGCCGGCTGGCCCTTTGTGCGCGGGCTCGTCGTGCTCTACGAGACGCTCGTGATCGGCACGAAGTGGTTGGCACGCTCAGCGGCGATCTCGGCGTCGGGCGAAGGCGTCGAGCTCGGCGGTGGCTCCGTGGCCGCCACGCTCTCGCTCTCGCTGGTCTTCGGGATCGCGCTCTTCTTCGTGCTGCCGCTCCTCCTGACCCAGGCGGCCGCGAGTGCGGCGCCGTCGGTGGGCACGCTCGGCAAGAACCTGCTCGAGGGCCTCATCCGGCTGGCGATCTTCGTGGCGTACCTGCTGCTGATCAGCCGATCGGGTGAGATCCGGCGCGTCTTCCAGTACCACGGCGCCGAGCACATGTCGATCCACGCGCTCGAGCACGGAGACCCGCTGACGCCGGAGCACGTGTGCCGGTACCCCACCGCCCACCAGCGCTGCGGCACCGAGTTTCTCCTGGTGGTGGTGATCGTCAGCATCCTGGCGTTCAGCCTCCTCGCGGGACAGAGCCTGGTGGCCGCGCTCCTCGGGCGACTGGTGCTGATCCCGGTGATCGTCGCGGTGAGCTACGAGGTCCTGCGTTGGGGCGCGAAGTACCGGGCGCACCCGGTTGTGCGCTGGATCTTCCTGCCCGGTATCTGGCTCCAGTCGATCACGACCCGCCGGCCCGACGATGCGATGATCGAGGTAGCGATCGTCTCGCTCGAGGAGGCGCTGCGCGCGGATGGCGAGCCGATCCCCGCCGGCAGCATCTACCCGGCGCGGCGGACGATGGCGCGGGCCGACGCCGAGAGCCGGGCGGCCCGCCAGGCGGCCGCGCGTGAAGCGTCGCTCGACGCCGCCGGTGTCCCCGCCCCTGAGCCGCTCCGGGACCCGCTCCACGAGGAGCTGCGGCAATGAGCATGGAGGAGCGCCTTGCGGAGCTGTCCGCGCAGGCACGTCACCTGCAGGAGGAGCTGGCTCGCCCAGCGGTGGCCGCGGACCCCGACGCGTTGCGCCGGATCGGCAAGGAGCTCGCGCGGATCGAGCCGATCGTCGGGACGTGGGACCGCCTGCAGGCCACGCGCCACGAGCTGGCCGAGGCCCGCGCCCTGCGGGACGGCGAGCAGGACCCCGAGATGCGCGAGATGGCGCGCGAAGAAGCGCATCGGCTCGAAGCCGAGGAGGCTCGCCTCGTCGAGCAGCTCAAGGTCCAGCTGCTCCCGCGCGATCCGCTCGACGAGCGCGACGTGATCGTCGAGATCCGGGCCGGGACCGGCGGGGAGGAGGCGGCGCTCTTCGCAGCCGAGCTCTTCCGGATGTACGTGCGGTACGCCGAGCGGCATCGCTGGGGGGTGGAGCTCCTCTCGACCAGCGAGACCGGGATCGGCGGCCTCAAGGAGGTCATCTTCGCGGTCCACGGCGACGGCGCCTACAGCCGGCTCAAGTTCGAAGGCGGGGTGCACCGCGTGCAGCGCGTGCCCGAGACCGAGTCGGCCGGCCGCATCCACACCTCAACCGCGACCGTCGCCGTGCTGCCCGAGGCCGACGAGGTCGACGTCCAGATCGACGAACGGGATCTGCGCATCGACGTCTACCGCTCCACGGGTCCCGGCGGCCAGAGCGTCAACACCACCGACTCGGCCGTGCGGATCACGCACCTTCCGACGGGCCTGGTGGTCGCCATCCAGGACGAGAAGAGCCAGCACAAGAACAAGGCGAAGGCGATGGCCGTCTTGCGCTCGCGCTTGCTCGAGATCGAGCAGCGCAAGGCCCACGAGGCCGAGGCGGCGAAACGGCGGAGCATGGTCGGCTCCGGCGAGCGCGCGGAGAAGATTCGCACCTACAACTTTCCACAGGACCGCGTGACCGACCACCGCATCGGCATGGACCTGCACAACCTGCCCGCCGTGCTGGACGGCGAACTCGACCGGCTCATCGACACGCTGATCGCGACCGACCAGGCCGAGCGGCTAGCAGCCTTCGGGGAGGGCGATGCAGCCTGAGGCGACGGTGGGGGCGGCGCTCGACGACGCGGTCGCGCGGCTCCGCGCCAGCGGCTCGGCGACTGCGCGCCTGGACGCCGAGCTGCTGGTCGCCCATGCGATCGGGGTCGAGCGGACGGCGGTCGTCGCCCATCCCGAGGTGCCGCTCCCCCCGCCGGCCGCGCGGCGGCTGGAGGGGTTCGTCGGTCGACGCGTGCGCGGGGAACCGGTGGCCTACATCCGCGGCGTCAAGGAGTTCCACGGCCTGGCGTTTGCGGTCGACGCGCGCGCGCTGATCCCGCGCCCGGAGACCGAGCTGCTCGTCGATCTCGGCGTCGCACGTGTGGCGGGGGCCCTGACGGGGTCACCCCGCCCGGCGGGGAGCGCGCGGTACCGCATCGTCGATGTGGGGACCGGCTGCGGTGCCGTGGCGGTGGCCCTCGCGGCGGCGCTGCGGCGGCGAGGCTTCCTGGCGGACACCGATCTGCTCGCCACCGATATCTCGGCCGATGCGCTCGCCCTGGCGGTGGAGAACGCGGTGGGGCACGGCCTGGCCGAGGCGATCCGCTTCGCGCGGGCCGACCTGCTCCCCCCCGACGAGCCGCCGTTCGACCTGCTGCTCGCGAACCTGCCCTACGTGCCGTCCGGCGACCTGCCACGGCTGCCCGTGGCGGCGAGCTTCGAGCCGGCGCTGGCGCTCGACGGTGGCCCGGACGGGCTGGCGCTGGTGCGGCGGCTGCTGGCGCTGTTGCCGGCGGCGCTGCGGCCGGGGGGCGGGGCGCTGCTCGAGATCGGCGCCGGCGAGGCGGGACCGCTCCGCGCGGCACTGTACGAGACGCTGCCCGGGTGGGGATTGGCGCTCTACGACGACCTGGCCGGGATTCCGAGGGTCGCGGAACTCACTTGGCCCGCGACGGACGGCAGCCGATGACCCGCGCGGCGTTCCCAGTGCGGCTCCTAGCGCTCGACCTCGACGGGACGCTGATGGGGCCGGATCGCGTGATCCGTCCGCGAGTGCGCCGCGCGATCGCGGCGGCACAGGATGCGAACGTCGTCGTGACGATTGCGACCGGCCGCATGTACCGCAGCGCGTCGCCGTTCGCGCAGGCGCTGGGACTGACGGCGCCGATCATCTGCTATCAGGGCGCCTACGTGCGCGAGGTTCCCGTTCCCGGCCACACACCGGGTCGCCCGCTCCTGCACCGGACGCTGCCTGAGGTCGTCGCCCGGGAGGCGCTGCGCTGGGCCCGCGAGCACGGATTCGACCCGCACGTCAACGTCGACGACCGGCTGGTGATGGAAGCCGGGGCGACGAGCGCCGAAGACTACGAGCAGCTCTCGGGGATCGGGGCGGAGTTCGTGCCCTCCCTGCAGGCCTTCGTCCGTGGGCCCGTCACCAAAGTCGTGGCGGTCGGCCCCCCGCCGCTCCCCGAGGAGCGGCTGCCGGAGGCACGGGCGGCCTTCGAGGGGCGCGCGCAGGTCACCGTCTCGCACCCCGAGTACCTCGAGTGGAACGCCCCCGGGGTCACCAAGGGACGGGCCGTGCGCTGGCTGGCCCGGCGACTGGGGATCCCGCTCGGGCAGGTGATGGCGATCGGCGACCAGTACAACGACGCCGAGATGCTCGCGGAGGTGGGGCACGGCGTGGCGATGGGCGACGCGCCGGCGGCGGTGCGTGCGGTGGCACGTCACGTCACGGCGCCGCTCGATGCCGACGGTGCGGCGCTCGCGATCGAGGCCCTGGTGCTCGGG
>JAKAMV010000441.1 GCA_021812735.1 Chloroflexota bacterium
GGATCGTCCGCCGCGCCGCCGGGTCCGCGAACGGGTCCGGGCCCTCGGCCACGTCGGTGCCCAGTGACGCCAGGAGCCGCGCGGAGGCGGCGGCGACGTCGTCGACCGCCGCCTCGAACGCCGCCCGGTGGCGGGCTGGCGGCGCCCGGAACCCGGACACCTTGCGCACGAACTGGAGCGCGGCGGCACGGGCCTCGCCCGTGGTGGCGGGCCCGTCGCCCTCGGCCCGGCGGAGCTGGCGGATGGAGCGGCACATGGCGGCAGGGTAGCTGACGACGGCGCCCTGCTGCGCCCCCGCGTCGCGCGGCGGACGCGAGCGCGGACGCGGGCCCCCGCGCCGCGGGGCAAACCCGGGCCGACGCGCCGCAGGCGCTGCCGCTATGCCGGTAGCCCGAGGAGCGCCTGCCTGCGGGCCCACTTCTCGTCGATCTGCGCGCCGGTCAGGCGACCGTGCGAGACGGCTCCGATGACCACCTCCACGACGTGAGCGACGATCCCCGGGTCGTACACCTGCTGGTTCGCGAACAGCAGCAGGTCGTTGCCGGCCTCGAGCGCGAGCAGGACGGCCTCGTCGGCGCCGAAGCGCCTGGTGATGGCGGCGGCCTGCAGGTCGTCCGTGACCGCCGGGCCCGCGAAGCCGATGTCGCCGCGCAGCCGGTCGAGCGTTGCGCGGCTGAGCGACGCGGGGTACTGCCGGTCGATCTGGCCGTTCACCACGTGGCCGACCATCACCGCGTGGAGCCTGCCGGTCGCGTTGAGGCTGCGGTACGGCTCGAGCTCGGTGGCGCTCCACGTCGCGGTCACGTCGGCCACGCCGAAGTCGGTGTTCACGGTGGCCGAGCCGATGCCCGGGAAGTGCTTGGCGACAGCCCGGACCCCGTGGGCGTGCAGCGCGTCGATCTCGATCCCCGCCATGCGCGCCACCACGACCGGGTCCGCGGAGAACGCACGGCCGAGAGCGCCGATCGCCGGGCTGGCCGGGTTGACGTCGAGGTCCACGACCGGCGCGAAGTCGAGGTTGCAGCCCGCGTCGCCGACGGTGCCGGACAGCGTTCGCGCCCAGGTCCGCGCCGCGGCCGCCGTCCCGGCGCCGACCTGTGCCTCCGACGCCAGGGATGGGAAGCCGTGGGACGGCCCGAGGCGGGTCACGAGGCCGCCCTCCTGGTCCACGCCGATCAGCAGGCCCGCGACCCCCGCGGCCGCCCGGAGCTCCGCGGTGAGCGCTGCCACCTGCGCCGCCGAGACGACGTTGCGGCTGCGGCCGGTCAACTGGTCGCGGTCGAACAGGATCACGCCGCCCAGTCCGTCCCGGGCGATGGCGGTTCGCACCCAGGCGGCGTCTGCGAGGCGCTCGCCGCGGAACCCGACGATCAGCAGGCCCGCGACCTGCGTTCGCAGCCGCTCAGCCGAGGACGGTCGCGGCGTGGGGGAGGGCGTGGCCGAGGCGGATGGAGGAGACGCGGAGGGCGTCGCGGGCGTTCCTGACGGTGCCCGTGACGCGGACGCAGAGCCAGGGGCGGACGCCGATGAATCGGCTGTCGCCGGCGGAGTGGTCGGCGGAGCCGGGCTGCAGGCCGCCGTCAGCACCGCCGCGCCGCCCAGGCCCAGGCCCGCGAGCAGCGCGCGGCGCGACAGCTGCTGGGGCGTCCGGCGATCCACGGCGCACAGCCTACGCCGTGGCCGGCGCTCAGGCCTGGAGGCTGATCGTGCCGGTCTTCGAGTCGATCACGAGCGGCAGCTCGAGCAGGGGCTGGTTGGTGGGCCCCTGCAGGACGGCCGCGTGGTTGTTGGGGTCGAAGGCGGCGCCGTGGCACGGGCACAGCAGCACGTCGTCCTGGGCATCCCAGCCCACGCGGCAGCCCTGGTGCGTGCAGACGGTGTCGTAGCAGGCGTAGCCGCCGCTCTTGAGCTTGACCACCATGGCGGGATCGCCGGCGGGCAGCGACGAGGGCGCGCTGACCGGCACGCGGATGCGCACCGCACCGTGCGCGTCGACCTGCGCCGTGGTGGTCACCGCCAGGCCGCTGGCGGTGAACCCGGGCGTGGGGGAGGCAAACGGGGCCGAGGTGGGACCGCCGGGAACGGGCGAGCCGCCCGGAGCCGCGCTCGCGCCGGGCACGCCCGCCGCCCCGGTCGTCCCGCCCAGGGACGCGGTGGAGGCGTCGCCGGCACCGCCCCCGGCCGCGCTGTCGTCGTGGCGCAGGATCCGGATCGGCAGGGCAAGCGCCCCGACCGCGAACGTGGCACCGGCCAGGACGCCGGTCTGCACCAGCAGGCGCCGCGACATCGAGGGCTCCTCGTCGAGGTAGCGCGGGGGGCGGAACCCCGACGCGGCGGCCGGGCCGGCCACGCGCTGTCCCCACGGCATGGCCGACTCGACGTTCGCGCCGATGTCCGAGATGAACCCCGGCACCAGCAGGTCGCTCGTGCCGGCCATCGAGAGGGCGAGCCAGCCGAACGCGTACGGCAGGTCCGGGCCGTAGTAGTAGGGGTGCGTCGACCACGATGCGGTCAGGAAGAACAGGAACGAGAGCAGCGCGCCGCCCGACGCGGCCAGCCGGAACAGCAGGCCCGAGATGGCGCCGAGGCCGATCGCGATCTCCGCGAGGGCGATCAGGATGCCGACCACCACGGCGAGCGGCTCCACCGGCTTGATCATGAACGCGAGCGGCGACGTTCGGGCGAACGCCGTCAGCTGCGCCGTGATGGACGTGGGCGAGCTCGGATCGAGGAACGTCGGGTCCACGATCTTGTCGAGGCCCGCGTAGACGAAGGTCACCCCGAAGAAGAAGCGGACGGGGAGGAGGGCGCGGGCCGCTGGACTCGCGCCCGTCAACTGCGCCCAGAGCGAGGACACGCGGGCCGACTCGGATGGACGTGCGGGCCGGAGCGCAGGGTCCACGCCGCCGTAGGCTCGATCCGCGGCGCGGCGTGATCCACGTTGGCGGCGGCTCACCGCCAAGTCTCGGTTCGCGACGCGACCACAGGGTCCTCCATCCACGGCGAGCCGACCGGATCCGGCTCCCCCTGGGGATACCGTAGCCCGGGCAGCCCGAGCCACAGATGAGGCGCCGATGTGGCTTTCCACAGGAACCGCCGGCCGGCGGCGCCGCCCGGCGCCGATCGGCTCCCGGTCAGCTCCCGGCGAGCCGCCAGTCGATCGAGCCCGTGTAGCAGTGGTCGAGGTAGGTGCACAGCCCACCCGTCATGTCCCAGATGCGCCCGAACACGTAGGGCCCCCGGTCGATCACCGGAACCGTGGCCGTCCGGCCGGTGGCGGGGTTCCGGAACACCACGAGGGTGCCGCAGGGCAGCGTGCGGCTGGCGACGCCCCTGACGGTCTTGGTGAGCGTCACGCCGCACGCCGTCCGCCAGCCGTACATCCCCGGGCCGTACCAGCTGATGTTCGGGTCGAAGTGCCACGGGTTCTTCGGTACCTGTACCGGCTGGACCGTGGGCTGGAGTCCCGCTGGGCGCGCTCCCGCCACCTCGGCGGTCTCGCCGGACTCGGCCAGCGCGGTGCCGGGCCCGAGCCAACCGGCCGAGCGATGCGCGATGTCAAGCGTGGTGATCGACGTCGCCGGCGAATCCGAGAGTGCCGCGAGCGTGACGGCGCGGAACTGCGCCGCGTCGAGCGTCTGGGCAACGCTCGCCTCACGTGCCCCCGCGGTATCGGGGCCGGCGACCAGGGCGGACGCGGCAATGAGCGCCGCGATCGCGACGATGATCCTGGTTCGCACGATGCGGGGGACAAGATACCTGAGTTGTCAAGTAGGGAATGATCCCGGTCCGGCCGGGTGACGGCGCAGGGGCATGGTGCGTACGCTTGTCGGATGCCGCCTGACGCCCCCGCCCGTGGGTCGGCGCTCGAGCGCGTCGTCGTCCTGACGGGGCCGCTCGACCTCCGCCTGACGCTCGGAATCCACGGCCACGGGCGCCTCGACCCGGCCCTCCGGTTCGAGGCGTCGGGGTCGGCATGGCGGGCCACCAGGAACCCCGACGGGCCGGCGACCCTGTTCATCGAGGTCGTGGACGCTGGCGAGCGCGTGCGGGCGCGAGCATGGGGTCCGGGAGCGGCCCGGGCCCTCGACGGTCTCGGGACGCTGCTCGGCCTCGACGACGACCCGGCAGTCCTCGTCTCCCGCCACGCCGCGGTGGCAGACGCGGCGCGCCAACTCCGGGGCCTGCGCATCGGACGGACCGAACACGTCATCGAGGCACTGGTGCCTGCGATCCTCGAGCAGAAGGTCACCGGCGGGGAGGCGTCGCGGGCCTACCGCGGCATCCTGGCGCGGTGGGGCGAGCGCGCACCCGGTCCCGCCGGCGAGCGCGGGATGCGCGTCCCCGCGGACCCGGCCGTCCTGGCGGCACTCCCCTACTTCGCGCTCCACCCCGTCGGCGTGGAGCGGCGGCGCGCCGAGCTGATCCGTGCCGTCGCGCGCGAGGCGCCGCAGCTCGAGCGGCTCGCGCCCGCGGCATCCGGCCCAGCCGGCGACCCCGCGGCTGTGTACGCCTTCCTCCGGCGATTCGCCGGGATCGGCCCGTGGACGGCGGCCGAGGTGGGCGCCCGCGCGTTCGGCGACCCTGATGCGGTCAGCGTGGGCGACTTCCACCTGCCGAGCCTGGTCGCGTGGGCGCTCGCGGGGGAGCCGCGCGGGACGGACGAGCGGATGCTCGAGCTGCTTGAGCCGTACGCCGGTCAGCGGGGCCGCGTGGTCCGGCTGCTCGAGGCTTCGGGCATCGCTGCGCCGCGCCGCGGGCCGCGCCTCGCCGGCCGGCGCATCGAGCGCCTCTGAGAGATCAGCCCGCGACCGGGTCCTCGCGCAAGCCCCACGGCGAGCCGTACGCCGTGAGCAGGTCGAGGAACGGCCTGGGGGCGAACGCCTCGGGCCCGAGCACGCCGACCCCGCTCCACGCGCCCGCCGCCAGCAGCTCCAGCGCCACGATCGGGTTGATCGCCGTCTGCCACACGACGGCCTGGCTGCCGTACTCCTTCCACGACCAGTCGGAGTCGACGATGTGGTAGAGGTACACGGCGCGCGGGCGCCCGTCCTTGCCCTTGCCGGTCACGTACGTGCCGGCGCACGTCTTGCCGTGCATCCTGTCGCCCAGGCCGGCCGGATCGGGAAGGCAGGCGGCCACCACGTCGCGCGGCGAGACGGAGACGCCCTTCACGCGAACTGGCGCGGTCTTGTCCAGGCCCAGGGTGTGGAGCACCTTGAGGACGTTGATGAACTCGTTGCCCAGGCCGTACTTGAAGGTCACGCGCTTGGCCTTGACCCAGCGCGGGATCAGCAGCACCTCCTCGTGCTCGACGTTCACGCACTCCACCGGGCCGATGCCCTCGGGGAACTCGAACACCTCGGGCTCGGAGAACGGAGGCGTGGTGTACCACCCCTTGCCCGCCTCCCAGATGGCGGGCGGGTTCAGGCACTCCTCGATCGTGGTCCAGATGGAGAACGACGGGGCGAAGTCGAACCCGTCGACGACGAGGTTCGCGCCGTCCCGGACGCCCGCCTCGTCGATCTCGCTGAACAGCTCATCCTGCGCGTAGCGCGCGAACACGTCCGAGAGCCCGGGCTCCACGCCGATGCCCACCAGCGCCAGGCGGCCCGCCCGCTCCCACTCCGCGGCCTTGGCGAACTGCTCGTCGCCCAGCTTGAGCCCGGCCAGCGCGTGGGGCCGCTCGGGGTGCGGCCTGGACAGCGACATCGCCATGTCGAGGTACGTGGCGCCGGCTGCGAAGCAGGCGTCGAAGATCGGCATGACGAAGCGCGGGTCCACCGCGTTGAGCACGTGCGTGACCCGCTGCTCGCGGATCAACGCCACCATCGCGTCCACGTTCGATGCGTCGACGCGGGCGCCGCTGAACCGCCCGTCGCCGGCCACCTGCGCCAGCGCGTGCTCCACGCGGGCCGGGTCGAAGTCGGCGACTACCATGTGCTCGAAGAAGTCGCGGCGGGCCGCGATGGCCACGGCCGCGGTGCCGACGCCACCGGCGCCGATCACCAGGATCCGCATGACAGGCACCTCGCTGGAGGACGGCGCCGACGGGACGGGACCGCGCCGCACGAGAGTCTCTTGGGGGCCGCGCCCCCGGCTGGCGCCATGATGTCAGCCGCCGCGGCTGGCGTGCGCCGCCGGGCCGGCAGACGGCACGGTCGGACGGCACCATTGGGTGGCGCCTGGCGGCGCCTGGTGGCGCCGTGGTGGCGCCTGGTGGCGCCTGGTGGCGCCGTGGTGCCCCAGCTCCGCTGCGCCACGGACCTGCGCGCAGATCAGTGGGTCGTGCGAGTCGGGGGCCACGACCGCGTTGAGGGCCGCGCCGCGCCGGTCGCGCCTCCTCGGCGGCACACGGACTTCACGCACCGTTCACACCCCGAGAACGAACGCCCGCGAGGCTGTGGGCATGGCCGCACCCGACCTGCACGCTCCGGCGACGCTGATTGCAGCGTCGCACCCAGTGTCGCCCACACGCCTGCTGGCATCGGCGCTGCTGCATGTGCTCGACCGCGACGAGCCGCCCCCGCCGCGCTGGCGCGCGGATCCGTTCGTCGCGGCGGTCGCTGCCCACCGGACCCGGCTGGCCCCCGTCTCCTCGTCCACCGAGCTGGACGGTCTGGTGCCGACGGGTCCGGATCCAGCGTTTCGGGCCGCCGTCACCGCTCTGGCGAGCGACCCGCTCGCAGCCGCGCTGGCGGTTCGACGCCTGGAGCTCCTGCGGGGCTCAACGCTGCCGGCCTGGCCCGTCATCGTCCGACACGGGGCGGTGCCGCGCGTGAACGCCGATCGGGAGCGGTGGTTCGGATGAGTGAAGCGGTGCCGACCGAGGCGCCGGTCCAGGTGCCGGCCTGGGTCTACCGGCTCGATCTCGACCCGCCGGCGCGCCACGGCGGCTGGCGCCGGGCGATCCGGATCCTGCGCGTGCGGCGGACCGGCTGGAGCCGTCGTCGCCGCCACTGAGATCCCGCGGCCAGAGGCTAGGTGCCACGCCGCCGACCCTGCTCCGTGACGCCTGGTTCAGCCGCCCGCCCCCGACCGCAGGTCGAGCACCCGACCCCAGTGCAGCAGCCGCACGGCCATCAGCACGCCGAACGCCGCGAGCACCAGGATGGACGCAGCGGCGATGGACGTGTCCAGGTTCCCCGCTTGGAACTCGCTGTAGACCACCAGGGGCAGCGTCTGCGTGTGCCCCTCGACGTTGCCGGCGAACATGATGGTGGCCCCGAACTCGCCCAGCGCCCGCGCCCAGGCCATGACCAGGCCGGCGGTCAGGGCGGTCCCCGCCAGGGGCACGGTCACGTGGGTGAACAGCTGCCGCTCCGAGGCGCCGTCCACCCGCGCGGCGTCCTCGAGGTCATGGTCGACGCCGGCGAAGCCGGTCCGGGCGGACCGGATGAAGAACGGCGCGGCCACGAACCACTGGGCCACGACGACCGCCGCGGTGGTGAACGGCAGCTCGATGCCGAGGGCGCGGAGCGGCGGGCCGAGCAGGCCGCTGCGGCCGAGCAGGAGCAGCAGCGCCAGGCCCGCGACCGAGGGCGGCAGCACGATGGGCAGGTCGATCGCGGTCTCGAGCAGCGCGGCGCCGCGGAACCGTCGGCGGGCGAGGAGCAGGGCGAGCGGCGTGCCGAGGAGCGCCATCAGGACGACGCTGACGCTGGTCGTGACCAGGCTCAGGAGGAGGGCGTCCGCCACCACGCGCATGCCCGCCGCGGCGGCGAGCGAGCCGTCGAGGAGGGCCCGGGCCACGAGGGCGACGACGGGGAGACCGAGGACCACGGCTGCGGCTGCGGCGAACGCCGCCACCCCGGGGCTCGAGTCGAGCCGGCGCCCGCGGGCTCGCGACCGCGGCACGGCGGCCTGGGCTGTCATGCGGGGCAGGCGCTCACTGGTGCACCATCCCCGTGTCGATGGGGGCCGACCCGTCGATGCATCCCCGGTGACCGCCGGACCATCGCCACGCGCGCTCGCCGCTCGACGGCCAGCATGAGTACCGCGGGGTCCGGCG
>JAKAMV010000442.1 GCA_021812735.1 Chloroflexota bacterium
CTGCCAGGAATCGGCGAAGCCCGGCACCGGCTCCAGGTTGGGCCCGAAGTCGACCAGCAGGTTGTAGGTCAGCTGGAAGGTCTCGTAGCCCGACACGAGCGCCGTCTGGTACGGGTTCGTCGAGTCGAGGTCCTGGGTCGTGCCGACGCGCAGGACCACGGGGTCGGCGGATACGGCCGGGGCGGCTGCAGGCAGCAGCACGGAGGCGCCGAACACCAGCGCAGCCAGCGCTTGAGCCCCGCGAGCTCGGACAGTCGTGGGCATCAGGTCTCCTCCTACCTCCTGCCGAGAACGGGCAACGCAGACTGTCGCATAGCGTGCACGCGGAGAGAGGTGCCGTGCGGCACGAACCGGCCTACGGGACGCCGTTTCACGAACTGTCGGGATTCCGCAGGTGCGAGGTGACCCCGTAGGTCTCACCGGTCTCGATGTCGCGGCGCGGCACGACCACCAGCCGGAGCACGCCGACGGGGGTCGCGACCCGCCTGGCGAGGGGCCTCCCCTCCCGGCGGACGCGGTCCATCAACTCGAAACCGGAGCGCTCGAGGCCGGTCATCGCCTCGCGCGCCGGCAGCCCCACAACCGCGTCCCCGAACAGCGCGAGGAACGTCGGGTTCGCCCAGCGGATGACGTGCGCGGGTCCATCGTGGAATGCCGCCGGGTGCCGGGCCGGGGCAGCGGGCACGTCGCGTCCGCCCGGGACGCCGCCCGGCAGCCCACCGGTCACGCTCAGCGCGCTTCTCGCGCGCAGCGCTGGACGGCCGCGATGGTCATCAGGTCATGGATCTCGCCGCGCTCGACCTCTGCCAGCACCTCCTCGAGGGTCGCCCAGCGCGTGGCGAGGTCCTCGGTCGCGTCTGGGGACGCGTCGCCGGGGTGCAGTCCCGCCGCCAGGTACATCTCGCCCACTTCGTCGGTCACCGAGTTCGAGGTGCTGAAGCGGAACAGGAAGCGCCACGTGTCGGCCGTGAAGCCGGTCTCCTCGCGCAGCTCCCGCCGCGCGCCCTCCTCCATCGTCTCGTCGACGCGCACCCCGCCCTCGGGGATCTCCCAGCTGTACGCGTCGAGGGTGTAGCGGTGCTGGCCCACGAGCAGGAGGCGCCCGTCGTCACCCACGGCCACGACCCCGACGGCGCGGCTGGCGAAATGGACGACGCCGTAGATCCCGGGACCGCCGTCCGGGCGGTCCACATCGTCGTGCCAGACCTCGAGCCAGGGGTTCCGGTAGACGGTGCGGCGGGCGCGGCGTCGCCACGGGCCGACGGGCACAGGCGGCGTCGCGGATTCGGCCCGCGGGGTGGTGCTCACGCCCGTGTTGTAACCGGGCGGCGTCGCGAAGGCAAGCGCGAGGCACGCCGCGGCCCGACGCCTCCGCCCCGCAGGGGTCGGCACGGGTGGCGTCGGCGCCGCCCGCCGACAGGCCGGACCCATGGGCACGCAGGGTGGCGTGCCAGGCGGTTCGCCACGCCACCGGATCGACGCAGGTGCCTAGACTCGGTGGGTGAGTCAGCCGCGTCCCAATCCCGTCGACCCGGCCACCCATGACTTCGACGTCCGCTGGGACGTCCCGATCCCCGTGCGCGACGGCCTCGCGATGGCGGCCAACCTGTGGCTGCCGCGGCCGCGCCCGGACCGGCCCGCGGAGACGTTCCCGGCCATCCTCGAGATGATCCCGTACGGCAAGGACAGCTGGCGCCGCAATGCCGACACGGGGCGCGGGGAGTGGTTCGCGGCCCGCGGCTTCGCGCTCTGTCGGCTCGACGTGCGGGGCACGGGCGGCTCGCCAGGCGTCGCGCTCGACGAGTACATGCCCGACCAGACCCAGGACGGCCACGACGCGGTGGAGTGGCTGGCCGCTCAGCCCTGGTGCAACAGGAACGTCGGGATGTGGGGCATCAGTTGGGGCGGCTTCACGTCCATCCAGGTCGCGATGCTCCGGCCGCCGCACCTGCGCGCGATCCTGCCCATGTACGCCACCGACGACCGCTACCGCGACGATGTGCACCTGCGCGGAGGCTGCGTCACGGCCAGCGAGAAGAGCCAGTACGCGGTGAGCCAGCTGGGCATGAACGCGATGCCGCCGCTTCCCGCGGTCCGGGGCGAGGGCTGGCGCGACGGCCAGTGGCGCCAGCGGTGGCTCGACCGCCTCGAGCGCACCCCGCCGTGGCTGCTGGCCTGGCTCCGCAACCAGACCGACGGGCCGTACTGGCGGCACGGCTCACTGGCGCCCGGCTACGACGAGCTCGACTGCGCGGTGTTCGCGGTGGGGGGCTGGAACGATTCGTACGTGGACGCGGCGTTCCGGATGCAGGAGCGCTGCCGGAACGTGCCGATCCGGACGCTGGTGGGCAATTGGGTCCACTTGCTCCCCGACGACGGCTACCCGGGACCGAACCTCAACTGGCTCCACGAGGCGGTCCGCTTCTTCGGGACGTACCTGCGCGGCGACCGCACCGGCTGGGACGACGAGCCCGCGATCACCTGGTACGAGCACCAGTGGGCCGAGCCCGAGCCGTTCCCGCGGATCTGGCCTGGGCGGTGGCGGGCGGCGTCGGCGCTGCCCGTCCCGGGTCTGGAGCCGTGGACGCTCCGTCTTGGCGCCGGCACGCTCGGCGGCCCTGAGGCCGACGACGACGGCGGCGCCGACCGCCTCCCGCACCGCGCCACGGTCGGCACGAGCGGGCCGCTCTCGTGGGGCTCGGGCGGCGAGCCCAACGGCCTCGCCCGAGACCTTCGCCCCGACGAGGCGCGCGGCCTCGTCTACACGTCGGCGCCCCTCGAGCACGCGGTCTCGGTGATCGGCCTGCCAGAGGTGGTGCTCCACGTCTCGGCCACCATGTCCGTGGCCACCTGCGCGGTCCGCTTGTCCGAGGTCTCGCCGTCGGGCACGTCCACGCTGGTCACCCATGGCGTGCTGAACCTGACGCACCGCCGTTCCGACACCGATCCGGAGCCGCTCGTCACGGAGCAGGTGGAGGAGGTGGTCATCCCGCTCCGCGCCACGGGATATCGCTTCTCGCCCGGGAACCGGGTCCGCCTCGCTGTCCACACCGCGATGTGGCCGATCGTCTGGCCGTCGCCATTCCCCGGCGAGCTGCACGTCCACCGTGGCGGCGCCACGCCGTCGCGCCTCGTCCTGCCGACCCTGCCCGACGCCGTGCCCAGCCGGGTGCCGCCCCAGTTCGACACCTCGGACGCCGGCGTCCGCGAGGTGGGCGGCGACCAGGAGGACCCGGCAGTCTGGGAGGTCGCGCACGACGTCCTGCGGGACGAGGTCACGGTGACGATCGGCGAGGGCGGCGCGGGCCTGCTCGAGGACGGCTCGCGCGTGTACAGCGCCGAGCGCCTCGTGCTGCGCGCGTCTGACCCGGACCCTGCACACGCTCGGCTGGACACCGACGTGGTCTATGCGTGGACCGGCCCCGACTTCGCGGCCGACATCCGGGCCACGGGCTCCATCGCGTCCGACGAGGCCGCCTTCGACGTCCGGCTCGACCTCGACGTCCGCCTCGACGGAGAGCCGTTCTTCGCCCGCGAGTGGTCCGAGCGGATCCCCCGCCACCTGGCCTGACGGACGTCAGGACCGCATCCCGCCGGGCGTACGATGGCCCGATGAGCAGCCATCCGTCGTTCGGGGCCCGGGTCCATGTCGGGTGGGCCGAGGCGGACATCGACGAGGCCGCCCGCGACGGTCACGGGGGCGACCGGCCAGGTTGCCTCGAGGACCTTCGCGGCCGCCGCTCGGGCGCGTGACGCGGCGCGGTGGGACCGAGTCGCTGCGCTGGCGGCCCTGGGGGCGTTACCACCGCGACGCCCGGCTGATCCTGGTCACGAGCCTGGTCGCCGGCGCCGCGATCAGCCTGTGGTGGATCGACTTCTACCTGTATCTCGGCGCCGTCGGGATGTCGACGGCCGAGATTGGCCTGGTGGGCACCCTGGGGTCCGCCGCAGGCGGGTTGGTCGCGTTCCCGGCCAGCGCCGCGTCGGATCGCTTCGGCCGTCGCTCCGTGTTCGTCCTGGGACTGGTGGCCGGCATCGTCGCCCTGCTCGTGCTGCTTGCCGCAGGCGCCTCGCTGCCGCTGATCATCGCGGCCGCGATGCTCTGGTCCGCCGGCAACAACGCCTTCGGCGTCGTGGTCCCGCCATACCTCACCGAGCGCAGCGAGCCCGAGCACCGCAACGAGCTGTTCGCCCTTCAGTTCGCGATGCAGAACGTCACGAACGTGGTCGCGGCGGTCCTCGGGGGCGTCGTGGCGACGGTCATCGCGGTCGGGCTGGGGCTGGACCCGGCAGGACCCGGGACATACCGGCTGATCCTCGTCCTCATGGCCGTCCTGCTCGGGCTCGGCCTGCTGATCGTGCGGTTCCTGTCCGACGACCGGCCGCGCACGATCGCCGGGCCCCGCCTGCAGCGTCTCGGCGAGCCGGCGGCGTTTCCCCGCGACCCGCGTCGGCGCGCGCGCTTCGGCGTCACCATCAGGAACCCCGGGCGCGCGACGCGTCTGCTCCTGCCGGGCTTCCTGATCTCCGTCGGCGCCGGACAGGTCATCCCGTACCTCAACGTGTTCGTGCAGCGCAAGTTCGGCCTCGACCTGACCCAGCTCAACGTCGTGTTCGCCATCACCGCACTGGGAACGATCGCGGCGATCACGGCCCAGCCGCGCCTTGCCCGGCGGTTCGGCCAGATCACGTCGGTCGTGCTGGTCCAGGGGGCGAGCATCCCGTTCCTGGTGGTCCTCGGCTTCTCGCCGGTCCTCTGGATGGTCGTGGCGGCGATGGCGGTGCGGAGCTCGCTCATGAACGCCGGCAACCCGATCTTCAACGCGTTCGCGATGGAGCACGTGGACCCGGCCGAGCGAGCCACGATCTCGGCGGCGATGAGCGTCCTGTGGCAGCTGGGCTGGGTGATCGGGGGGATCTGCTACTCGCTCGGCCAGGCGCTGCTCGGTTTCGACGCGGGCTACGTGATGAACTTCGTGACGATCATCATGCTGTACACCGTCGGGACCGGTCTCACCTGGTGGTGGTTCCGCGATACTGACCGGCTCCGGGCGGGCGCTCGGCTCGTCGCCTGAGGGCCGCCCGCCGGTTGCGGTGTCAGCGCCCCTGGCCCACACGGGCACGCGGCCGCTAGACTTCGACACATGGCAGACGTCCCCGGCCCCGCACAGGCCAAGACCGCGATCCCCAGGAACCCGGGCCGTCACGACCTGGGGATGACGGCGACGCTCCTGTTCCCGAACCGGGAGATCGTGGAGCGGTACTACGTCCCGCTGGTGTACACGGCATGCCGGACCTGCTACTCCGAGCTCGAGCCCCAGGAGATCTTTCGGCGGGCCGTGGACGGCGAGGTCAACCCCGCGGCCATGCAGCGCCTGATCAGCAACGTGATCGAGTCGGGCCACGGTTCGACCATCGAGCACATCGTGTTCACCTTCGCGGTCAGCGGGGTTTCGCGGACGCTGTCGCACCAGCTCGTCCGGCACCGCGCGGGCGTGGCCTTCGACCAGCAGAGCCAGCGCTACGTCAAGTTCAAGGGCGCGGCCACCATGCTGCCGGGGACGATCGCCGACGGCGACCCGGGGCTCCGCGAGCGCTTCGAGCGCCAGGTGGACGGGGCGCTCGAGCTGTACGGCGAACTGCTCGAGGCGGGCGTGCCGGGCGAGGACGCCCGTTTCGTCTTTCCCAACGCCACGCGTACCAACCTGGTGATGACCACCAACCTGCGCGCGCTCATCCACATGAGCGGCCTGCGGCTGTGCACGATGGCCCAGTGGGAGATCCGCCGCCTGTTCCAGCTGATCCGCCACGAGGTGTTCGCGGTCTCGCCGTTCCTGGGGTCCTTCCTCGCCCCCAAGTGCGTGGCGATGGGCTACTGCGACGAGTTCAACAACCGCGACGGCCACTGCCCGATCCGCCCCCACAAGGACGCCGTACTGGGCGCCTGGGCCGACAAGCGGGAGGCTGTGAAGGCCGCCGGGCGGGACCAACCCCGAGGATAGCGACGGCCCGGTGCCGCCTTGCCATGGCGGTCGCGCCGTCCGCCTCGGTCGCCGGGCGCGCAGCCACCCCGGGTCGGTCAGAGCTCCGCGACGAAGCGGCGCAGCACGCGCGCGAGACGCGGGCCGGCCTCGGCGCCGGCTGCCAGGACGTCCTCGTGCGAGAGCGGAACCCCCGCGTACCCGGCGCCCGCATTGGTCACCAGCGACACGCCGCACACCTCCAGGCCCGCCCAGCGGGCCGCGATGGCCTCGAGGACCGTCGACATCCCGACGGCATCCGCGCCCAGCGTGTGGAGCATTCGCACCTCGGCCGGGGTCTCGAAGTTGGGACCCAGCAGGCCGGCGTAGACGCCGTCGGCCAGCGGGACGCCCTCGGCGTCGGCGGCCTCGTGGAGCCGATCCCGAAGGCGGGGCGCCCAGACGTCGGTCAGATCGGTGAACCGCGGGCCGAGCTCGTCCGCGTTGGCGCCGACGAGCGGCGAGCGGCCCGTGAGGTTGATGTGGTCGGTGATGACCATGAGCGTGCCGGGGCCGAAGCGCGGGTTCGTGCCGCCGGCCGCGTTGGTCAGCACCACGACCGTCGCCCCGAGCTGGCCGAACAGCAGCACCGGCTGGACGACCAGGCCTGGGTCGTTCCCCTCGTAGAGGTGGAAGCGGCCCTGGAGCGCGACCACCGGAACGCCGGCGAGGGTCCCCAGCAGCAGGCGGCCGGCATGTCCCGGGGCCGTGGCGACGGGCCAGCCCGGCAGTTGCTCGAAGGGGATCGCAACGGAGTGCTCGATCGCGTCCGCAAGGCCGCCGAGGCCAGAGCCGAGCACCATGCCCACACGCGGCACGAGGTCGGTCCGGGCGCGCACCGCAGCCACGAGCGCGGCGAGACGGGCTGGCTGGTCAGCAGGGGGGATGGGCTGGGCGCGATCGACAGGGGGGATGGTCATGGCCGCGCAGCATAGAGCCAGGGGAGACCGCACGGCGCGCGCCCGCCGTTAAGCTTCGACGCCCGAAGGGAGTACCGACACCGGGATGCCGGTCACGTCCCTCCGGGCGCCCGAGGCGGCGGGCCCTTGCGGGCTGCCCACCTTCGGCAACGAAGCCTCCGAAGTTCGGGTCCTGTCCGGCCGGCCGTTTGATGCAATCTCGGACCAGCCGTCCGGGGCCCCCGCCTTGATGCGATCTCGGCGTCCGCCGGTCGCCTGAGCGGCATTGAGGCGATCGCCTCCGCTCCTGCTGGCCCTCGATGGCGTTGAGGTGATCTCCGCCGCCGAGTCGGGTCGGACTTGAGGTTGTCGCCTCCGTCCCTGGCCTCCGGTGGTCCCTTCGGGCAGGACCAACTCTACGGGCGCGTGCGGCAAGCTCCAACGGGGTTGTCCACGAGTTTCGACGGCCTCGCAGCTGATCCGTCCACGACTTTCGCACCGCTGTGGATGGGCTGTGGATGACATGGGCGACTCTCGTCCTGGTCTGGGTCGGAGTCGGGGGGGACTCACGGCGCCGCCCCGCGAGCGTGGACCCGCACCCGAATCGCGATCCACCGCCTGCGGCCGTGCGCGGCCGCGGCCCCGGTGATGCCGACGCGACTCGACGATGGCGCCGCGGCCCCGGCGGACCGACCCGGCGGAGGCCGCCGCGAACTCGTCGATCCGTGGTCCGGCACGCCCCGCCGAGTGGCGCCCTAGCCTCCCAGGGCGTGCATCTCCACCTTGGGCAGATCCGCCGTGGCGGCCGATCGCAGCTCGGAGTACCGGTCGGTGCGGGCCGCCCACACGCCTGCGATGCGTGCCGCCAGCGCCTCGTCGGAGGCCCCGGCGCGCAACGGCCCCTTGAGATCGGTCCCCGCCACCGCGAACAGGCACGTGTAGAGGCTCCCGTCCGCGGACAGGCGGGCGCGGGTGCAATCGCCGCAGAACGGCCGGGTGACGGACGCGACGACGCCCACCTCGCCGCGGCCGTCGCGGTAGCGGTAGCGGCCCGCCACCTCGCCGCGGTAGCAGATCGG
>JAKAMV010000443.1 GCA_021812735.1 Chloroflexota bacterium
CAGCACGGGCTGTCGCGCGGGCTCGACCAGGGGCTGGGCGCGGTCCTCGGCGGGATCGAGGCGATCCTGATCCTGTCGGTCGCCGTGGTGGTGGTGGACACGTACCTCGGGACGAACAGCAAGCTCGCCGCCGACATCCCGCCCGGGCTGCTCAAGTCGTTCACCGAGGCGCTCAACGGGTCGGAGACGGTCAAGCTCCTGCGCCGGACCACCGTGCCCGCGACGCTGGCGGTGCTGGCGCCGGTCCTGCCCAAGGACCTCACGACGCTGCTGCCGAACGGGCTGCCGACGCGCCTGCCGTTCCCGGCGCCGACGCCCAAGCCGTAGGGCGCGGCGCTAGTTGTAGTTCCCGGACAGGAGGCTGCGACCCTCGAGCGGCTGGCGCAGCACCTCGATCGCGGCCCTCGCCGCCTTGACCTGGGCTGCCTCGTGCTCGGAGCCCAGCTCCACCCGGCAGTATGCGAAGCGGCCGGGCAGGACGCGCTCCATCATCGCGCCCGCCCAGCAGGTGAGCTCGGCGCGCGGGCCTGTCCGCCGGCGGGCGTCGGGCGCGACGGCGTGGACCACGACCAGCCTGCGTCGGCTCCGCTCGAGCCAGGGCCAGTACTGGAGCAGGTTCTCGACCGGGTGGTTGTGCTTGCGCTCCACGTGCAGGGCCACCCAGGCGTCCTCGCCCGCCACCGCCAGCGCGCCCTCGGAGCCGCCGAGATCGCCGATCGGCTGGGCGTCGAACGCCACGCCCAGCATGCTGCCCAGGCGGCGAGCCGCCGTGGCCTCCGAGATGCCGGCCCAGTCCTGCTTCGTCACGTTGCTCCCCGTGCTGCCTCGATGGCTGTCGCCGACTGTATCGGAGGTGCCCCTTGGGGCGCATGTCCGGGGCGCTGCCCGGCCGACGCGGGATGCAGAGTTGGTGGCGGTCGACGCTGCAGATCGCCGGGTCAGCCCTCCGGCGCGGCCATCATCGGGGTGACGAGCTGGAAGTAGTTGCCGTCGGGGTCGGCCAGCGTCGCGATCCAGGCGCCGGGCGTCTCCTCGAACCGGTACGGTGCGCGGACCACGATGGCCCCGGCCGCCTCGAGCTTCGCGAAGTCGCCGGCCACGTCGGCGGTCTCGAAGTTGAGGATGATCCGGCCGGGCTGGGCGTTCTGGCCGGCGACCTCACTGTGGGGCCCGACGGTGAGGAACCCCGAGCCGATCATCCAGCCGGTGTAGCCGCCATCGGCGAAGCCCGGCTCGCCCAGCAGCTGGGAGTAGTACGCGGCCAGTCGGCCGGGATCCGCGGAACCGATGAGGACGCTGTTGAAGTTCACCGAGTGCCTCCTGATCGCGGGGACGTTCGAACGAAGACGCGGACAGCGTACGACACCCCGGAAGCCCGTGGACGCCCGAGCGGCCGGCGGGCCCGCGTCCGCCGATGCGGCTACCCCTTGACCACGCCCAGCGGCGTCAGCCGGCGGATCGGCCGGACCAGGTCCGCCGAGTCCGCCATCACCGACTCGATGTCCTTGTATGCGAACGGCGCCTCCTCGGCGGCCGACCCCGGGTCGCCCGAGACCAGCTCCACGCCGAGGACGGCCATCTCGTCGAGCACCTCGCGCGCGGTCTTGGCGTGCCGTGCCTTCGTCCGCGACATCGCCCGGCCCGCGCCGTGCTGGCACGTCTCGAACGCGTCCGCGTTGCCCAGGCCCTCGCCCACGTACGAGGCCGTGCCCATGGAGCCCGGGATCAGCACGACGTCCCCGGCGGCGGCTCGGACCGCGCCCTTGCGGTGCACGATCCCGTCGCGGCCGTGGTGGCGCTCCCGGGTGGCGTAGTTGTGGTGGACGTCCACCGTGCGCGCGAGGCGCGCGGCCCGCGTGTGGGCGGTGAACGCCCGCTCCACCACGTCGAGCATTCGGCTGCGGTTCACCTCGGCGAAGCGCAGCGCGAACGTCATCGCGGCCCAGTAGGCGGCGAACTCCGGCGTGTCGTCGGTCAGGTAGGCGAGCTCGTCGTGCGGCAGGGGGAGGTGCCGGGCGCGGCAGAGCGCCAGGGCTGTCTGCTGGAACCCGTCGCAGATCGTCTTGCCCAGGCTCCGCGAACCCGAGTGGAGCATGACCGCCACGCGCCCCGCCTCGTCGCGCTGGACCTCCAGGAAGTGGTTCCCCGAGCCCAGCGTGCCGAGCGAGTCCACCGAGCGCGCGAACCAGTCGTGCGGGATCGACGCCGGGAGCGCCAGGCCGATCTCGTCGAGCGCGCCCTCCGGGTCCACAGGCCTGCGCTGGTGCGCCGTGCCCACCGGAACACCGCTCGCGATCGCGTCCAGTGTGCGGCGCAGCACCGTCCTGGGCAGGTCTTCGACCGTCAGGTCCGTCTCGAGCAGCGCCACGCCGCAGCCGATGTCCACGCCGATCGCGTAGGGGACCACCGCCCGGTCCGCGAACAGGACGCCGCCGATGGGCATGCCGTACCCCGCGTGGGCGTCGGGCATCAGCGCGACGTGCGAGATCGCGAAGGGCAGGTTCGAGAGGTTCACCGCCTGCGCCAGCGCGGTTGCCTCCAGCTCGGGCGCCCAGCTCTTGATGGGCACGCGGCCGGGCGCCAGGACGATCGGCAGCCTCGGGGGCTTCGGGCGGGTCACGACTCCCATTGTCGAGGGCGGGTTGTCGGCGGCCAGAGCCGTTCGTGCGGGTTCGCCGGCCGGAGTGGCGTCGTCCACGGAACGGCAGTTGCGATAACTATGATATGGAGATATCATAGCCGACAATGAGAACGATTAGCCCGCTCCACCTGCGCCGCTCTCTCGGGGCGATCCTCGACGCCGCGTCGGCGGGAGAGCGCTTCCTCATCGAGCGCGACCACCGGCCGGTGGCGGTGCTCGTCTCGATCGAGGATGGCGGGCGGCTGGAGGGTGACCCCGAGGAGCGGCGGCGGCGAGCGCTCGCCGCGCTCGACCGGCTCGAGGCCCTGGGGCGAGAGCAGCGTGAGCGCCATCCCCGCGGCGCCTCCGCGGTCAAGGCCGTTCGGATGGATCGGGACCGGGACGATGGCTGACGGCCTGGTCCTCGATTCGTCCGCCGCGCTCGCCATCCTGCTCGGCGAGCCTGAGCGGACGAGCGTCCGCGAACGCCTCGCCACCGTCGCAGGCCAGCCGCTCCTCGTGCTCGACCTGTTCTGGCTCGAGGTGGTCAACGTGCTCGTCCGGCGCCACCGATGGGACGCCGATGCCGTCGTCGAGGCCGTCCGCGAGCTCGACGAGCTCGTGATCGAGACCGTGGCGCTGGAGCGGCCGCTGCTGCTCGCTGCGCTCGACCTTGCGACCGCTCGTGGGGTCACCGTCTACGACGCGGCGCACCTGGCGCTGGCCGAGGCCGCCGACGTCGGGCTGCTGACCCTCGACGCCGGCCTTGCACGTGCGGCCGGGGAGCGGGCGGCCATCCGTTCGCAGCGCGGCACCCGCGAGGCGGATTCGCCGTACAGCGACGATGCCCCGCGTCCGGATTGGGCGCGCCATGGCCGGTACCTCGCGGAGCTCCGGCGCGCGGCCGGCTGAATCGGCGGCGCGGATTGCGGCTTGCGATACCTGACCGGAGTTGGCAGGATAACCGCTCATAATGCGTGGAGCGGTTACTCAGATCCCCGCCGTCGTCCAAGGAGGCTCCCGTGCCAGTCCGCTTCAGCGTGGAATTCGACTGCGCCGATCCCGTCGCCCTCGCCCGGTTCTGGGCCGACGCGCTCGGCTACCCCGGCCTCCCGCTCGACCTGCCCGACGGCGAGGATGTCATGCTCGAGGCGCCCGAGGGCCTGCCCGACGTCTACTTCCAGCGCGTCCCCGAGGGCAAGGTCGCGAAGAACCGTGTGCATCTCGACCTGGCGGTGGGCGGCACGGGCCCGCTCGAGGACCGCAGGGCCAAGATCGACGCGGAGGCCGCACGGCTGGTCGCTGTGGGCGCCTCCGACCGCCGCGGTCCGATTGGAGAGGGCGGCTCCTACTGGATGCGGATGCAGGACCCCGAGGGCAACGAGTTCTGCCTCGTGAGCGGGTGAGCGCACGGCCGGCGGCGCGGCCACAACGAACGGCAGCGCGCGAACGGTCATGGGCTCCCCTCCTTGAACGATGCGCTGGCCGGCACGACATCCACGAGCGTGCCGCCTGATATAGCCTCGGCACTTCGTGGTGCAGCGGGTGGCGGACATCCTGGGCCACCCTTCGGCCGTCGACGACGGACATGTCCGTGTCGACAGTCACCGCCAGCGACGACTCGAGTGCGTGCCCGATCCAGCGCAGGCGCACCCGGTCCACCCCGCCGGACGCCCGGCGCCGCCGCCGCGACCGCCTCGACACGCATCGTCAGCCGCGGATCGACCGCGTCCAACAGCCGCGAGATCGCCTCGGAGCCGGCCTCGCGCAGCACGACCAGGATGAGCGCGATGATGAGCAGCCCCGCGATCGGGCCCGCCAGCGGGAAGCCCGCCGGTGGTGTGCATGCGTCGCTGTCGCGCTTACCCGGCGCCGCGGGCCTGGCCGCCGGTCGGGCGGTCCTTCGGGTGGAGCTCGAACACCGGGTGCTCGCGCGCCGACACCACGTAGTCCGCGTCGGGCGAGGACGTGCTCACCCCGAGGTTCGCCCGGATGCCCTCGCCGCGCCAGCCCTTCGATGCCACGAGCCTCGTGAACGCCTGGCGGATGATCGGCCCCGCCTCGGCGGGGTCCAGCTCCCGCGCCTCGAATGCCAAGCGGTTCCTGCCGAGCCGCAGCGACCCCTCGCCGGCCGCTCGCAGGTTGAGCACCCAGGCGCTGATCCCGTGCGAGGCGATCAGGTAGCGGCGGCCGTCGAGGTCGTGGACGTCGACCGGCAGGGTGCGCGGCTGGCCGCTCTTCCGCCCCACCACGGTGAGGAGCATCATCGGCCCGAGGATCGACACCCGGACGCCGAGCGCCAGGAGCCGCGAGACCAGCCAGGTCACGACGGACATCATGATCCCGGGCGACATCGGCCCGGCGTCGCCTCTCGCGGCCTGCGCGGGCGACCCGCCCTGCCCGGGCTCGCCGTACCACGGCCCGTTGGCGATTCCCGCGTGGTCATGCCCCGCGTCGCCATGACTCGACCCGCTGCCCTGCCCGGGACCGGCGAGGTGCGCGCGGACCACGTGCGCCCAGGCCATGCCGATCGCCATGACCGCGACCATCAGCAGGGCCATCAAGGCCCACTCCCCGGGATCCCTCGGCAGATGCATTCGTGCTCCTTGCTGGCTATCTGGGCTTGGGAACACGATATGCAATACTGAACTGGTCGTTCGGTACTAGATCGACGTCTTGGTTCGGTTGCGAACGCCCGGGCGCAACTTGTCCGGCAGCACGGAAGGGGCAGCGCTCGATGAGCGGGGAACGGCGAGTGCGCGACGACCGGCGCTCAAAGCGGACGCGGCGGCTGGTGACCTCGGCCATGACCGAGCTGCTGGTCGAGATGCCCTACGACCAGATCACGATCGCGGCGATCCTCGAGCGCGCGGACATTGGCCGAGCCACCTTCTACGCCCACTTCCGCGACAAGCTCGACGTGGTGGACGCCGTGGCGGCCGAGATGTTCGAGGGGGTCGCTACCCCGAGGGCGCTGCCCGGCTCGAGTTCGCTGCCGGCGCTGGAGCTCTTCCGTCACGCCGCTGAGCGCGCCGCGAGCCTTCGCGCGATGCTCGACACGCCGAGCGGCGAGGTGTTCTGGCGCGAGTCGCAGAAGGCGTGGAGCGCCGCGATCGAGCGGTCGCTCGGCCCGCAGCGGGGCCGGCCTGGTGGAGCGGCGACACCGGCAATCGCCGCGCAGTTCGTCACCGGCGGGTTCGCCGCCGTGCTCCGCTGGTGGCTCCGCGGGGGGATGCCCTACACCCCCGAACAGATGGCGCTCATGACGCAGGCGCTGCTGCCCGCGACGTTCCCGCTGCCGACGCCGGCGCCGAACGCGACCCGGTCGAAGCCGGCCGGCGAGCCGGCCTGACCGGCGTCGTCCCGCCCGCCCCCGCGCTCCGCCACGGCAATTCCGGGACATGCACCGCCGCGATGCTACGTGGGTCGGCCTTCCCGGTCATGCATCCCGTGAGTGCTAGACCGTCGAATCCCACCGGCTCATGAGCCGGCGGCGTGTCTCGGCATCGTCGCTCGCGGAGCATTCCACCGGCGGATGTCCGGGAACCGGGAACGGAGTCGGGGCCGGCGAGGCGCCCGGCAAGACCCGCAGGCGGCTACGCTTCCTTTGCCAGGCTCGCCCTGAGCTCCGCGATGGCGGCATCGATCTCGCGTCCCTTCGATTCGATGATGTCGAGCAGCTCCTCCGGCGTCCGCGCGTCCTCGTCGGACTTGCGGTTGGGGTTGACCGCCTTGAGGTCGAGCCTGCGCGCCTCGAGGTCCTCTCGGGTCACGGTCCAGGAGAGGGCGGACGCACCCTTCGAGGCCCACAGGCCGAAGAACTCCTCGAACTGCGCGAGCGTGAGCGGCTGCTTCTTCGTGACCTTGACGTCGGAGAGGTCGTAGTACCACACGCGCTCGGTGGGGCCGCCCTTGCGGAAGAACAGCAGGTTGGTCTTCACGCCCGCGCCGGCCGAGGAGAACACGCCCGGCGGCAGCGACACGATGCACTCGAGGTCGCAGTCGTCGAGCAGCTTGCGCTTGGTCTGGACGAAGGCCGCCTCGGTCGTCCGGAACAGCACGCCCTCGTCGATCACGAGGCCGCAGCGGCCGCCGGGCTTGAGCGAGGCGATGACGTGCTGGAGGAACAGCACCTGCGTCGCCGAGGTCTTGTAGGCGAACCTCGTCTGCGCCTCAGGACCCTCCTTGCCGCCGAACGGCGGGTTCATCAGCACGACGTCGAACTGGTCGGGGGCGCCCGCGAACAGGCCGCCGTACACCTCCTGGCCGGTGAGCGTGTTGCCGTGCCAGATCCGCGGCATGTCGATCCCGTGGAGGACGAGGTTGGCGAGCGCGATCGGGTAGACGAGGTCCGCCTTCTCGCGGCCGTAGAACGTGTCCTCGCGGAGGGTCGTCAGCTCGTCGGCGGTGGCGGCGGCGCCCAGCCGGTCGCGCATGTGCTCGAACGCCTGGGCGAGGAAGCCGCCCGTGCCGCAGCCCGGGTCGTAGACGGTCTCCCCGGCCTTGGGGTCCACCACCCGGACCATCGCCCGGATGACCTCGCGCGGGGTGAAGAACTGGCCGCCGTCGTTGTTCTTCTCGCCCATCTTGAGCAGCAGGCCCTCGTAGGCCTGGCTCAGCGTGAAGACGTGGGTCTGGTCCACGGCGTCGAGGCGGATCTCGTCCACCCGGTCGAGGATGTCGAGCAGGTTGCGCTCGGTGTCCACGCCCACATAGCGGACGGCCGAGACCACCTCGCTCACCACGCGCTGCCGCGGCGTGGCGCCGGAGCGGTCGCGCAGGCCGTGGAGGTGGGGGAGCAGCGCGCCGTTGACG
Source organism: Chloroflexota bacterium (assembly GCA_021812735.1). The sequence continues at coordinate 7,436 of JAKAMV010000443.1, forward strand.
AAGCCGAGGAAGCCGCCCATGGAGCCGTTGGTCAGCTCCGAGCGCTTCGCGCCGCCCGGCGCCGCCCAGTCCCGCCAGCGGAACGGCGCCTCGAGCGAGGGCGCGAAGGCCGCGCCCACCGCCTCGGCCTCCTCGGCCTCGATCTGCTCGCGCTCGTCGAGGATCCGCAGGAACAGCAGCCACGAGAGCTCCGGCACGTACTGCAGGGCGCCCGCGTAGTTGGCGCGCCGCATGACGTCCGCGATCTGCTTGATCGCGGCGTTCACGGACGACGGGGTGGCGAGGCGACGAGGGGCGGTAGCCATTCAGGCGAGAGTAGCGGAGCGGGCGGGCGGCCGGGACGTCGCGAGGCTCGACTCGCTACGAGTGCGTTGAGTGTCCTCGGCCATCCTGTCGCCGTTGGGCGCAACGGCTATGATCTGGAGGCACAATATGTGCACTATCGTGCCGATAGGTGACGACATGGCGGACAAGCGCCCGACCAGGTTCAACGTCGTGCTGGACGAGGAGCACGCGGCCCGCCTCTGCGTGCTGGCCGAGCGCAGC
>JAKAMV010000444.1 GCA_021812735.1 Chloroflexota bacterium
CTCGGCCGCATCCACGCGGCGACCCGGGGGCCCGTGGTGGCGCCGGCCTCCGCCTCGGGCGGCGTGGCCGTGCTGCTCGCCGAGACCGGCCTCGCGCCGTCGCGCGGCGAGGCCCGCCGCCTGATCGCCGGCGGTGCCATCACCGTGAACGGCGACCGCATCACGGACCAGGGGGCACCGGTGCCGCCCGCTGTCGACGGCGAGTGGCTCGAGGTCCGCATAGGAAAGCGCAACCGCGCCGTCGTGCGCATCGCCGGCGTCTAGGGCGCCCCCCCCCTGCGGGCTGGCGGGAGGACCTAGCTCGAGAGCTCCCAGCAATGGCCGCTCGGGTCGGCGATGGTCACGGTTCGCGGGCCCCACGGCCGGTTGAGCGGCCCGTTGAGGATCCGGACGCCGAGCGCCCGGAGGTGCACGGCGAACGCGTCAACGTCGTCGACCTCGAGGGTGAGCATCATCCGCGCGGGCGTGTCCCTCGGCCCCACCGGCGCCGGCACGATCAGCTCCGGCGCGGCCGAGGCGAGCAGCAGGTTCACCACGATGTTCGGGAAGCGGTACGCGATCGCGTCCGCGTCCTTGTGCACGAGGGGCATGCCGAACACCTCGTGGTAGAAGCGCTCGGTCTCGGCCAGGTCGTCGACGAACAGCGTCACGGAGAAGACCTGGTTCGCGCGCGCGCTCGGCGACATCGCGTCGTTGCCGGGCATCGGTCGGCTCCCTTCAGCGGCCGCCCGGGCGTCCGTGGCGCTCCTGGAGGACCGCGATGACGTCCGCGGGGGCGAGGCCCCGCTCCGCGAGCAGCACGAGGGCATGGTAGGCGAGATCCGCCGCCTCGCCAGCCAGCAGACGGCCTGTTTCGCCGCGATCTCCGCCCGTCCGCTCGGCCATCTCGTCGTTCTTGGCCGCGAGCAGCACCTCGGTCGCCTCCTCGGCGACTTTGCGGCCCGCGAGGTCGACCCCGCCCTCGAGCAGCCGCGCGGTGTAGGAGCCCGGCGGCCTACCGGCGGCCCGGGAGCTGATCACCGCCCAGAGGGACTCGAGCCAGGCGAAGCCCTGCGCCGCCGGGCCGGCAGCGGGCGCCTCGGCGGGATCGAAGCAGGATCGCACGCTCCGGTGGCAGGTCGGCCCGACGGGGTCGACGCCGATTAGCAGCGCGTCGCCGTCGCAGTCCAGCGCCAGCGTCCTCAGGCGCAGGACGTTGCCGGATGTCTCGCCCTTCCGCCACAGGCGGCCCCGGGATCGCGAGTGGAAGTGGACCTCGCCCGTGGCCAGGGTGGCGGCGAGTGCGTCGGCGTCCAGGTAGCCGACCATCAGGACCCGGCCGTCCGCGACGTCCTGCACGACCCCCGGCACGAGGCCCCCATCGCCCCAGGCCACGCGGCCCGGCGCCAGGCCGACGGCGAGGTCCACGGGGCCGGCCGCTCCTGCCTGCTTCGGATCGGACCCCGCGCTCGTCATGCCTCCGCCTCCAGGTGGGGGCGGCGCACCGGGAGGCCGGCTGCCGCCATCGTCGCCTTCACCTCCGCGATCGACCACTCGCGACGGTGGAAGATCCCGGCCGCCAGGACGGCGTCGGCGCCGCCTTCGCGCACGGCCGCCACGAAGTGGTCCGGGCCGCCCGCACCGCCTGACGCGATGACCGGCACGGGCACCAGGCCCGAGATGGCGCGCAGCTGCCCGGTGTCGAAGCCGGACCCGGTCCCGTCGCGGTCGATCGAGGTCACCAGCAGCTCGCCCGCGCCCAGCTCGACGACGCGCTGCGCCCAGTCCAGGGCATCGAGCCTCGCGGGCTCGCGGCCCCCCTTGACGACGACCTCGAACCCCGAGGGGATCGCGTCGGTGGCCTCGACGCGCCGGGCGTCGATCGCGACCACCACGGCCTGGCTGCCGAACCGCGCGGCACAGCGGCGGACGAGGTCGGGATCCTCGACCGCACGGGTGTTGAGGCTGACCTTGTCCGCGCCGGCGCGGAGCACGGCCCGCATGTCCTCGACGCTCCGGACACCGCCGCCGACCGTCAGCGGGATGAAGGCTCGCCGGGCTGTCCGCTCGACGATGTCGAGAAGCGTGCCTCGCCCCTCCGGTGCGGCCGAGATGTCGAGGTAGACGATCTCGTCGGCGCCCTCGAGGGTATATCGCTCGGCGAGCTCGGGAGGGTCGCCGGCGTCCCGGAGATCCACGAAGCGGGTGCCCTTGACCACGCGCCCGTCGGCGACGTCGAGGCACGGGATGACGCGGCGGCGGAGCATCTACGCCGCCTCGCCGGCGAGCCGGACCACGTTGGCGATGAGGCGCAGGCCGTCCTCGCCGGAGCGCTCGGGGTGGAACTGGACCCCGAGCAGGTTGCCCCGGGCGACGGCGGAGGCGAACCGGCGGCCGTGCTCTGTCTCGGCCACCACGACCTCGTCGTCGTCGGGCGAGCCGGCGTACGAGTGGACGAAGTAGAAGTCGGCGTCCGGCGCGATGCCCGCGAAGGCGCGGTGGTGGCGGCGGCGCTCCACCTGGTTCCACCCGATGTGGGGGAGCGTCGGCGCGCCGTCGAGGCGCACCGTGTGGCCGCGCAGGATGCCGAGGGTCCGGGCGTGGTCCTCGTTGCTGGTCTCGAACAGGAGCTGGAGGCCCAGGCAGATCCCGAGGAACGGGCGGTCGGCCGCCACCCAGTCGAGGATGGCCGCCTCGAAGCCGCCCGCCCGCAGGCGCTCCATGGCCGGGGCCGACGCGCCCACGCCCGGGACGACGAGCAGCGCCGGCTGGCCGATCTGGTCGGCGGCGTCCACCCGGCGGACGTCGGCGCCGGCGGTCGTGAGCGCCTGCTCGATCGACACGAGGTTGCCGGCGCCGTAGTCGACGACAGCGACGGGAACGCGGACGGTCTCGCGCAGCGACGTCATCGGGCGGCCGCCTGCGTCACCCGAGGGCGCCCTTGGTTGACGCGACGCCCGTCCGCCTGGGATCGGGCTCGCAGGCCGCGCGCAGGGCGCGGGCGAGCGCCTTGACCGCCGCCTCGGCGAGGTGGTGGTCGTTCCGCCCCGAGCCGCGGAGGTTGATGGTCGCCCCGGCCGTCCGGGCGAACGATTCGAGGGCGTGCTCGACGAGCTGGGTTGGCAGCCGGCCGATGCGCTCGCCGCGGAACGGCAGGTCGATGACCGCGTACGGGCGGCCCGAGAGGTCGACGGCCGCCGTCGCGACCGACTCGTCCATCGGGACGGACGCGTCGCCGAAGCGGTTGATTCCCGCCTTGTCGCCGAGCGCTTGGGCGAAGGCCGCGCCGAGCACCAGCGCCACGTCCTCGACCGTGTGGTGCTCGTCAACCTCGAGGTCGCCCTCCGCGCGGAGCGTCAAGTCGAACAGGCCATGGTGGGCGAACGAGGTGAGGAGGTGGTCGTAGAAGCCGATCCCTGTCTGCACGTCGGCCTCGCCGGTGCCGGCGACGAGCAGCCGGACCGAAATCGTGGTCTCGCGCGTCTCCCGGGCGACGGTGACGAGCCCGCTGTCCGAGCGTGTGGTGTCGATGCTGCCGAGGGGTGTAGTCATGCGGGCACCTCCGGGGCGATCTCCGCGATCGCCTCGATGAGTCGGTCGTTCTCGTGCGGGGCTCGGACGGTGACGCGGATGCAGGACGCCGCCGGGTGGCCGCTCGAGAAGGTCCGCGGCACCAGGCCACGGCGCATCAGCTGGTCCGCGACGAAGGCCGCCCGGTCGACGGTGCCGAGGTCCACGAGCACGAAGCAGGCGACCGACGGGTAGGGCCGCCAGCCGACGGACTCGAAGGCGGCAGCGAGCCGCGGCCGCTCCGCCGCGACGCGGGCCACGTTGGCGAGCATCGACCCCGGTTCGCGCAGCGCGCGCGTCACGACGGTCTCAGAGATGGTGCCGATCGAGCCCGGCGGCCGGTACAGGGCGACGCGCCCGAGCGTCGCCGGGGCGGCCACGGCAAACCCCACGCGGAGCCCGGCGAGCGCGTACGCCTTGGACGCCGTCCTGACCACAACGAGGTTCTCGAAGCGGTGCAGCTGCGGGATGAGCGAGCGGCCCGTGAACTCCGCGTAGGCCTCGTCCACCACCACGGCCGGTGCTCGGCGGCCCGCGGCGCCGGCATCGGCCTCAATGTCCTCGAGCAGCCTCTCGATCGAGCCCTCCGGCTCCTCCGCGCCCGTCGGGTTGTTGGGGTTGCACAGCCAGACGATCGCCGCATCGCGCGCAGCCTCGCGAACCTTGGGCAGGTCCAGCGCGAAGCCGCGCTGGGCGGCCAGCCGCGGCACCGGGACGACGATCGCGCCCCGCTGCTCGGAGACGACGCGGTACATGGCGTACGTCGGCGTCGGGACGACCGCCCGCTGGCCGGCGGCTAGGAACGCCTTGGTGCACATGTCGAGGATCTCGTCGGCGCCGGCGCCCGGCACCACCTCATCGGCGGCCACGCCGTAGCGAGCCGCCGCCGCCTCGACGAGGCGCCGGTAGTCGCCCGGCGGGTACTCGGAGAGGCTCGTCTCGAACCGCCCGGCCTCGAGCATCTCGGCCAGCAGGTCGGGCGGGGCGGGGGAGGTGTTGAGGTCGAAGCGGATGACCCGCTCGACCGGGATGCCGAACCGGGCGGCGACGCCCTCGTCGGTCGCCTCCCAGCTGTAGCTCGCCGGCGTGGCCGGCTCGGGAATGGCGGCGGCCGGGCGGCTCACGGGAGGATCTTCTCGATGGGCAGGATGAGGATCCCGGACGCGCCCGCGGCCTTGAGCCGGGGGAGGAGGCCCCAGACCTCGTCGGCGCCGACGACGGCGTGGATCGCGATCATGCCCTCGTGGGCCAGCGGGATCACCGACGGCGACTCGAGGCCGGGCAGGAGGCTCTCGAGCTCCGCCAGGTGCGAGGCCGGGGCGTTCATCATCAGGTACTTGCGGTCGCGGGCGGCGATCACGGACCCCAGCATCTGCACGATGCCGTCGAGCTCGTCGGGGCGCTCGTCCTGGGCGGCCGGCCCGGCGACGAGCACCGCCTGCGACTCCATCACGTCGCCGATGGCGCGGAGCCCGTTCATCTGGAGCGTCGAGCCGGTGGACACGAGGTCCACGATGGCGTCCGCGAGCCCGAGACGGGGCGCCACCTCCACGGCACCCGAGAGCGGGACGACCTCCACGGGGATCCCGCGCCCGTCGAAGAACCGGCGGGTCGTCCTCGGGTGCGACGTCGCCACCCGCTGGCCCGCCAGGTCGTCGACGGCACGCACGGGGGCGTCGGAGGGAACCGCCGCCGCGAGCCGGCAGCGGCCGTAGCCGAGCCGGGCGATCACCGGCAGGTCGCCGCCGGCCTCGGCGAGGATGTCCGCTCCGGTGATGCCGGCGTCCGCGACGCCGTCCGCGACAAACTCGACCACGTCGTCTGTGCGCACGAACAGGATGTCCAGCGGCTGGTTCGTGACGCGGGCGACAAGGCTGCGGTCGTGCTCCTCGAACACCAGGCCCGAGGCGTGGAGCAACTGCAGCGTCGGCTCGACGAGCCGACCCTTGTTCGGGACGGCCAGGCGGAGGCGGTCCCTCATCGCTCGGCGGCCAGGGGGTAGGTGCTGCCGCCCTGCGCCCTCAGGCGGTCGAGCTGGGCGCGGTAGCCGCCCTCGCCGTGATGCAGCCACGAGGCGATGCGCGTGATGGTCGCCGTGCTCGCCCCGGTCTCGCGGGAGATCTCGGCGTAGTGGAGGCCGGCGTCCACCATCCGGGCCACCGCCCACCGCTGGGCCAGGTCGTGGAGCTCGCCGACCGTGCACAGGTCGCGGAGGAAGCGCAGCGCGTCCTCCCGGTCGTCGAGGTGCAGGATGACGTCCAGGAGGGCGTCGAGCTCGGGGGTCCGCCATTCGCTTGCCACGGGTGCGATCCTCGCGGTGACAGAGATTGGGAGGTTCCGTCCTGGCCTCTTGGTAGCGTGATAGCGTAGTAGTGTAGTAGCACGAGTGCACGGAGGTCAATTGTCCGCCTTCGAGGTGCTGCCGGCGATCGATCTGGAGGGCGGCCGCGTCGTCCGCCTGAAGCAGGGAGACTTCGCCCGCGAGACGGTCTACGAGACCGACCCGGTGCGCGTGGCCCGCTCATTCGCCGATGCCGGGGCCGGGTGGCTCCACGTCGTCGACCTCGACGGAGCGCGAGCGGGGGAGCCGAAGCAGCTGCAGCTGGTGGCCGAGATCGTCGCCGAGGTGCACGGACGCGTCCGCGTCGAGGTCGGCGGGGGACTGCGCACGGTCGAGGACGTGGCGGGCGCGCTCGGCGCGGGAGCGAGCCGCGTGGCGGTCGGGACGGCGGTGCTGCGGGACCCTGAGTTCGCCCTGGGTCTGGTGGCGCGCTACGGACCGGCGAGGATCGCCGGCTCGCTCGACATTCGGGACGGCATGGCGCTGGGCGACGGCTGGCGGCCGGGGGCGGCCGGCGTTCCCGCGGCGGATGCCCTGCTGTCGCTCTCCGCCGCCGGGATCGACACCTTCGCTGTCACGGCCATCGACCGCGACGGGATGATGGGCGGTCCGGACCTCGCGCTCCTGCGCTCGCTCGTCCGCCTGGGGCGCGGGCGCATCATCGCCTCGGGCGGCATCTCGTCACTCGAGGACATCCTCGCGGTGCAGGCGGCCGGATGCGGCGGCGCGATCATCGGGAAGGCACTGTACGAGGGGCGGGTCACCATCCGCGAGATCGTCACGGCCATCGAGGGACGGGACCTGCCCCACTGACGCCCGGGCGCACGCGCGCGTCGGGACGGGCAGCGGCCGCGGCGCCGGCCGCCGGTGCCGCGGCCTGTCGGAGACCTGCGTCAGTGGCCCTCGTCCTTGTGGTCCTTCTTGCTCGCCTCGATGATCTTCTCGGCGAGGTTGCCCGGGACGTCCTCGTAGTGGTCGAGGGTCGAGGCGAACGTCCCGCGGCCGCCGGTGAGTGACCGCAGCTCCGTGGCGTAGGAGAAGAGCTCCGCCTGGGGGACATGCGCCGAGATGACCTGCATCCCGTCCGCGGTGTCCATGCCCAGCACCCGGCCGCGCCGCCCGTTGAGGTCGCGGTTGACCTCGCCCATGTACTGCTCCGGGATGTGGATCTCGACCGCCATGATCGGCTCGAGCAGCACCGGTTTGGACTGCATCACGCCGTCCTTGAGCGCCATCGAGGCGGCGAGCTTGAACGAGAGCTCGTTGGAATCCACGGGGTGGAACGAGCCGTCGTACAGCGTGGCCTTGAAGTCGTCCAGCGGAAAGCCGGCGAGGACGCCCTCGGCCGCCGTCTCGCGGATGCCCTTCTCGATGCCCGGGAAGAAGCCCTTGGGGACGGACCCGCCCACGACGCGCTCGGCGAATTCCACGCCGGCGCCCGGGTTCGGCTCGAGCTCGATCCACACGTCGCCGAACATGCCGTGGCCGCCGGTCTGCTTCTTGTAGCGGCCGTGGACCTGGGCCTTGCCGCGGATCGTCTCGCGGTAGGCGACCGTCGGCGTCCGCGTGGCGATGGCGGCGCCGAACTTTCGCTTGAGCCGCTCGCAGATCACCGCGACGTGCGCCTCGCCGACGGCGCGCAGGATCTGCTCGCCCGTCGCAGAGCGCTCCACGCGGGCGGTCGGCTCCTCCTCCAGCATCCGCTGGAGCGCCGGGCCCATCTTGTCGAGGTCGGCCTTGGAGACCGGGTCGATCGCGACCTGCAGCGTCGGGTCCGGGAACTCCATGCTGCCCAGCGTCAGGGCCACATCGCGCGAGGTGAGGGTGTCGCCGGTCTCGGTGACGCCCAGCTTCGCGATCGCGCCGATCTCGCCTGCGCGAAGCTCGCCGGCCGGCTCCTGCTCCTTCCCGTGGAGGTAGAGCAGCTGGCCGATCCGCTCGTCCTCGCCCTTGGAGCTGTTGAACACGGGGCTCTGGCTCTTGAGGGTGCCGGCGAGCACGCGCAGGTACGTCAGGCGGCCGACGAACGGGTCGGCGGCGGTCTTGAACACCCGCACCAGGAGCTGCTCGCTGGTGGCGT
>JAKAMV010000445.1 GCA_021812735.1 Chloroflexota bacterium
GCGCTGCCGCCGCCGCTGCCGTCGCCGCTGCCGTCGCCGCGCTCGCCGCTGCCGTCGCCGCTGCCGCCGCTGCTGCCGCCGCCCCCTGCTGCCGCCCCTTCGGGCCACCCCATGGCCTCAAGGTTCCGTCTCGGGACGCCTCGCCCACGCGGTGGCCGCATCTTGTGGGGCATTGCGGCGACGCCTGGCGATTGGGCCGCGCGATGGCCCGGTCAGTTCACCGCGAGACCAGAGGGCCATGCCGCGGTCCGCGGCCCACGGCGTCGGATCGCGGGGTCGGCACCCGTCTGCTCCATCTCGGTGAGTCGTAGATAAGGCGCCGGGATCATGGTCATCCGGTGACGACGCGGCAACGACCCTCCCATATGGGCGCAGAGGACGCCCGCCGGATCTCAGTAGACGTGGGACGCGAGATCCGCCTGGCACGACGAACTGCCGGGCTGAGCCAGCGAGCGGCGGCGGCACGAGCCGGCGTATCGCGGTCGCAGTTCGGCCGACTGGAGCGCGGCCAGCAGCGGCGCCCGACGCTCGAACTCGCATGTCGGTGCAGCAGAGCCGTCGGGCTGGCCCTCGGGTGCCGGGCCTTCCCCGACGGCTCGCCAGTGCGCGACGCTGCGTCGCTCGTGCTGCTCGGCCGGCTTGAGTCGCTGCTCGGCAAGCCGCTCTCAATGCGCCGGGAAGTGGGCCTGCCCATCGCCGGGGACCGGCGGGCGTGGGACGCGCGGATCGCCGGCGATGGATCCAGTAGGGCGTCGGTCGAGGCCGAGACCCATCTCCACGACATGCAGGCTACGGCGCGTCGCCTCGACCTCAAGACCCGCGACGATCCGGGCGCCGGCGTCGTGATCCTCCTGGTGAACAAGACGGCGCACAACCGCCGCGTCCTCGCAGAGCATCGGGAGGCACTGCGGGCGCAGCTCCCCCTGGACGGGGCAGCCATCCTTCGGGCACTGCGCCGCGGCCAGGTCCCGGCGGCGAGTGGGATCCTGCTCCTGTAGGTGCTGGCGCGTCTGCAGGTGCTGGCGCGTCGCCCGCAACCGGACCACCGCGTCGCGGCACGAGGTTGCGTCGCCCCTTGGCGGTCACTCGGAGGGCGGCCGCCCCATCGCGGCCGCACGGTGGGCCAGCGGTTCCGCGACGTCTCCGACGGGCCACGCCATGGCCCTGCGCATCGCCGAGCTGCCACAGCACGGAATGCGAGTCCACGGCGTGGCCGCTTTGGTGCATCACGGATCTACAAGGCCGCAGCATGGCCCGCGACGTGGGGCGCGAGGGGGCGCGGGGGCGAGACGGGCGAGGCGAAGGCAGGCCAGGCCAGAACCCAAGTCATTTCGGCGCCCGGCCCGACGCCGCCCGTGGCGCCGAGCCGGGCGCACGAGACGCCAACTGGCGGCACCGGCGCTATGTACCGACCGGGGGACGGCGGTCCACCGCACCCCGGAATATCCTCGGAACGCCATCCGTCCGGGGAACAAGGACGCAAGCCACGCCGATGATCCGCCGCGCCTCCGCCCGCCTCCTGCCCCTCGTCGCCATCCTGGCGCTGGTCGCGGGTTGCTCGGCGGCCGCCAGCAATCCCACCGTCCCGCCCGTGGGGTCCCCGGTCCCGTCGGCCAGCGCGGCGCCCCTCGATTCGCACCCGCCCGAGTCAAGCTACCCGCCGGGCTGCCCCACCAAGCAGCCGGCGGCACTGCCCGCGGGCCAGACCCGCACGATCACGATCTCCACCAGCAAGGGCCAGATCGTGATCAAGGCGGAGGGGGCCCTGTCGCCGATCGCGGTCGGCAACTTCGTCGCCCTGGCCGAGTGCGGCTACTACGACGGCGTGGTCTTCCACCGCATCGTTCCGGACTTCGTGCTCCAGGGCGGCGACGGCAGCTTCGGGCGCGAGCCGAACGTCAACCTGGACTACGTCGGGTTCGGCGGGGCGCCCTACACCATCCAGGACGAGCCCGTCACGGCCAAGTACCTGCGGGGGACGGTGGCCATGGCGCGGACGAGCCAGCCCAACTCGGTGACGTCCCAGTTCTTCATCGTCCTGTCGGACAGCGCGGCGTCAGCGCTCGGCAGCAGCGAGGCAGACAACTACCAGATCATCGGCCACGTCACCTCGGGGATGAGCACGGTCGACGCCATCGCCGCGATGCCCAACTCGGGCAGCCCCTACAACATCGCCACATCGCCCGTCGCCATGGACACGGTGACGGTCACCAACCCCTGAACGCGGCGCGGTCATCGAGGCAGCGGGCGCGACTGGTGCGTCCGCGCACCAAGGGACGGGCGCACGTGACGCGCAGGGGCCGCCTGCGGGCCCTCTGTCCCCGTGGCTGACGGGCCACCTGGCCCTGCGGGGCCCCTATATCGAACGATACATTCGCGTCTGTGAACAGCCAGCGTCCCGACGGTGACCTGTCGCGGTTCAAGTGGGCAACGGTCGTCGGCCCGCTCGTGTTCGTGGTCCTCCTCGAGGTGTTCCGGGACACCTTCCTGGACCAGACGCTGTCGGCCGACGAGAGCCGGCTCGCCGCCCTAATGATCATCGGCGGCGCGATCCTCATGTTCGCGTTCGTGGTCGGCGTCTACCTCGACCGGGCACAACGCCAGCTGGTGGCGCACAACCGGGACCTCACGGCCACCCACGCCGTGAGCTCGGCCGTCCGGGGCACGCTGTCGCTCCCCAACCTCCTCGAGCAGGCGCTCGACCGCCTCATGGCGCACACGGGCGCGCTGGCCGGCCAGGTCACGGTCACGGCGGCCGACGAGCCGCTCGCGATCCGCCGCCCGGTACAGCTCGCGCCCGGCCTCGCCTGGCTCGGCGCGATCCTCGACGAGCCGGTCGACCAGGCAGTGGATTCACCGTCCTATGGCCGTCGAGCCTCGGTGGACACCGGCATCCTCGACATCCCGCTCATCCGCGGCGTCGAGCGCATCGGGCACGTGCGCCTCGCGTTCCACCCGCCCGTCGAGCCCGAGATCAGCGGCGCTGCCTTCACGGACATCGCGGGCGAGATCGCCGGCGCGGCCCAGCTGGGCCTCACCGTCGCCGACCTCCACCGGCGCGAGCGGGAGCGTGCCGCGCTCTACGCGGTCGCCCTCCAGCTGACGGGCCGCAACGACCTCCGCGACGTGCTCGACACGATCACCACCCACGCTCGCGAGCTGCTCGGCGCCGAGCGAGCCATCGTGTGCCTCGCGGACCCGAGTCCGGCGGGCCGGCGCGAGGCGGCATCCGGCGACCGCATCGCGCTGGCGGACAACGGCAGCGCCTGCCTGATCGCGCACGAGAACCCGCTAGCCCAGCACCCGCGGAATCCCGACTGCCCGGTCGTCGTGGCCGGGGACCATCGCGCCTGGGCTGCCCGGCCGATGCGCGGACCCGACGGCCTCCTCGGCGAGCTCTGCGTCGTGCGTGCCGGGCGGGCCTTCACGGGCCAGGAGGAGAACCTTCTGGGCGCCCTGGCCGACATGGCGTCGATCGCGGTGCGCACCGCCCGCCTCCACGAGGCCGAGGAGCAGTGGACGATCCACGCCGAGCGCGACCGGATCGCCCGCGAGCTCCACGACAGCCTCGCCCAGGTCCTCGGGGTGATCCACCTGCAGCTGCGCGCGCTCGAGACGCGCGCGAAGGACGAGGCGAGCCACCTGATGGCCGCCGAGCTGTCCGAGATCGCCGAGACGGCCGACGAGGCGTACCGGGACGTCCGTGAGGCCATCCTCGGCCTGCGCGAGACCGTGCGCGAGGACGACGGCCTGGAGGGCTCCCTGCGCGAGTACCTGCGGAAGTACAGCCGCCAGACGGGAATCGTGGCAGCCCTCAACTGCAGCGGCGAGACGCGCACCGCCCTGTCGCCCCGGGCGGAGGTGCAGCTCCTCCGGGTTGTCCAGGAGGCGCTGACGAACACGCGCAAGCACTCGCGCGCCAAGCATGTGACGGTGAACCTCGACTGCGTGGGCGCCGTCACCACCATCACGATCGAGGACGATGGGGTAGGCTTGGACCCCTCGACCGTGGCGCGGTCGATGGAAGGCGGCTTCGGCCTCGCCTCCATGCGCGAGCGGGTCGAGCAGGTCGGCGGCAGGATCGCCGTCCATACTGCCCCGAACCAGGGCACGACCATCCGGGTCGAGCTCGACGCCGAGGTCACGCGTGGCACACCTTCCGCCCAAGCTCCGGGTACTCCTCGTCGATGACCAGCCCCTGTTCCGGCGGGCGCTGGCGACCCTGATCAGCGCCCAGTTCGACATGACCGTCGTGGGCGAGGGCGAGCACGGTCGCGACGCGCTCGAGAAGGTGCGCGCCCTGCGCCCTGACATCGTCGTGATGGACGTGAACATGCCGGTTGCCGATGGCGTGGAGGGCGTGACCGCCATCCGCAGTGCCGGGTTCACGACGCCCATCGTGATGCTCACGGTGTCCGAGGACGACGACGACCTGTTCGAGTCGATCAAGGCCGGCGCCAACGGGTATCTGCTGAAGAACGTCCGCCCGGAGGACCTGTTCGAGAACCTGCGCGGGGTGATGCGCGGCGAGGCGCCGATCGCCCCAGCGGTCGCCTCCAAGCTGCTCGAGGCGCTCCGGACGGGCGGACTCGCGGCACGGGGCATGGCCGCCCCTGCGACCGCTCCTGGCGACATGATGCTCACTCGGCGCGAGAGCGAGATCCTCCAGCTCGTGGCGGACGGCCTGTCGAACAAGGAGATCGCGAACGAGCTCACGATCACCGAGGGCACCGTCAAGAACCACGTGCACAATGCCCTCGAGAAGCTCCACCTCACCAACCGGGTGCCGGCCGCCGCCTATGCGGTGCGCCAGGGCCTCAAGAACCCGGAGAGCCAGCGCGACTGACGCGGCCGCCGCGCGTCCCTCCATCGCGTGCCCTCTCCCTGCCGCGCCAACGTCTGGGCCCCTCGGGCCAGCGGCGCCGGGCCAAGCGCCGACTCGGACCGCCCGGCGGCCCTGGGCCAAGCGCCGACTCGGACCGCCCGGCGGCCCTATCGTCGCTTCGCCTCACGTTCCGACCATCAGGCGGCCCATACGGCGCCCAGCGCGCCTCGCGGACGGTGGTCGGGCCAGCTCGTGATCCGATCGGCGCTCCGCGCGCCCATAGGGCCGCCCGGCGGCCCGCGGCGGCAACGGCGCACAGCAGCACGAGGTGGTCGAAGGCGAGGGTGGCGCACAGGCGCGGAGGCCCTGGCCGATGGTGACGCACCGCCCGAGGCCCACGCCGGCGGCGGGCGGATCCCGCGCAGCTGCCCGCTTCCCCCGACCGATACATCCGCGCTCGGCTGGGCGTGTGCAACACGACGGATGGGCATGACGTTCGGGCGCGCCTAGCATCCTCGCACGGGCTGGGGGAAGCCCGAGGGAGAGGGAGCCTAGGTGCCGCCTGCCGTGGTCCACGTGCTGCTGCTGTACAGCCATCCGTTGATGGGCGAGGGCCTCGGCCGGATGCTCGAGACCGAGCCGGGGCTCAGCGTCGAGGCCGTCGACGTGTCGGCGGCCGGCGCCGTCGACACCGCCCTGGACGCCGGCCCGGATGTGATCATCCTCGAGGAGGGCGGTCCGCTCGACGCGGCGGATGTCGTCCGTCGCTCGACGTGCTCGGTGGTGCTCGACGTGGACATCAACACGACCAACGCCTGGACGCTCTCCCGCGAGACGCTGTCCACGCGCCCGGACGACTTCCTGGCCTCGCTCAGGTCGGTCGTGGCGCGGGTGGTGGACCACGGCGGGGGGGGTGGCCCAGACAGGGCAGCGACACGAGCCGTCGTTTCCGGCTAGCCTCGATTTCAGCATGGACTCGCCGAACCGTCCCCCCAAGCCCGGCCGCCAGCCCGATCCGCTCCAGGCGCCGATTGCGCGCCGCCGGGTGCTGCTGTTCCTGGGTGCCAGCGTCCTGGCCACCGGCGCCGGTCTGGGCGCCATCCTCGAAGCCTGCGGCCCCGTCGCGCCGGTGACCGTGACGCTCCTCGTCAATCCCGGGACGATGCCGCCGGGCGTGCCGATCGAGGTCCCGTTCTCGATGACGAACACCAGCGGGGCGTCGGTCCAGTCATCGATGTGGATCCTCAAGAACGCCGACGGCTCGCTCACCGCCTACGATCCCCGCTGCCCGCACGCGATGTGCGCGTACAAGTGGGTGGCGGCCGAGAACATGTTCAAGTGCAACTGCCACGGCGGCGAGTTCGCGCTTGACGGATCGGTGCTCGCTGGACCTCCGCCGAGGCCGCTCAACAGGCTCCCCATCACCGATAAGGGCGGCGTCGTGACGGTGGAGGTGCCGGGCGACTTCGTGCTGCCGAAGGACTCGCTCGGGGCCTGACGCTCCTCGTGGTGCGCCAGCGCACCGGACCCCCCGGCCAAGGAGCCCCCCACGTTTGGGCCACTCGATACAGGCGGCCCGGTGCCCCGTCGCGACACGCTGTATCGGACTTCTATCGCCTGACGGATGGGAACGCGCGCACGCGTGGGCGAGCATGTTCGTGGACTCGTCCACTCCGATCGCAACGTGCTGCTCGGAATACTGCGAGTCCCGAGCTTGGACAAGGACCACCGCATGATGAGAGTCGCTCGTCCCACGACGATCACCGACAAGACCGTCAATCGGGCGATCAAGATCCTCGGCCTCTTGCTGGTCGTCGGCTTGATCGCCTTCGTGCTGTACTACTGGAACGATCGCCGGGTGGGCGGCGCGCCGAGCATCGCAGACCAGGCCGTTGCCCAGGCCGAGGCCCAGGTCCAGAAGACGCCCAACGACATCGCGGCCCGCGACCACCTCGCGGCCGCCTACGTCGACGACAACCGCCTCCAGGACGGCATCACCCAGTTCGGCGAGGCGCTCAAGCTGGATCCGACGGACCGCGCAGCGCTTCTCGGCCGGGGCATCGCCTATATCAAGGTCAGCCAGCTTGAAACCACCAGCGCCGCCGACAAGGCCAACCAGCTCGCCCTCGCTGCTGCGGACTTCCAGAAGTTCATCGACAACAACGCGTCGGGCCAGTACGCCGGCCAGGATCCCCAGCTCGAGCAGGCGTACTACGAGCTCGGCACGGTGCAGCTGCAGCAGGGCGACGCCGAGACGGCCGCCGACACGCTCCAGAAGGCGCTCAAGATCAACGCCACCGATGCCGACGCGGAGTACTCGCTGGGGGTGGCCTTCGACAAGCTGGGCCGCTACACCGACGCCGTCCAGGTCCTCAAGTTCGCCGTCTCCTTCGTGCCCACCGGCTGGTGCGACCCCTACCAGGAGCTCGCCACCGCCTACACCGGCCTCAAACAGGCGGACGGGACGGCCTGGGCCAACGGCATGGTCGCGATGTGCAACCAGGAGTACGCCAAGGCTGAGGCGGCGCTCACCCCGCTCGTCAACGGCCCGATGAAGGTGGACGCGCTCCTGGGTCTCGGCTACTCGGCCATGAGCCAGGGCGACAACAGCTCGGCGGCCCGGTACTTCAGTCAAGTGCTCGCCAGCGACCCGCAGAACCAGTCGGCCATCATCGCCCTCAACGGCCTGACCGACGTCCACGCCTCGGGCATCCCAGGCATGCCATCGTCGTCGGCCGCTCCGTCAGTGGCCGCGTCCCCCACCAGCGGAGCGAGCAACTGAGATGGGATCCACCGAGATGACCGCGGACACGGTGCCCGCAGAGCCGGGCAGCGACACGCCGGCGCCGGTCACACCGGACGAGGAGCGGCCGGCCGATCGGCGCAAGCTGCTCATCCTGCTCCTGATGCTCCTGATCTTCCTGCTCCTGGTGATGGTGGCGGTTGGTACCGTTATCACGGTGAGGAAGGGGAGCCGGTTAATGCCGTGGGAGTCTTTGCTGGTTTAGGTAAAGACTATCTCTACATTTTTAAAAGTCATAAGATCGGTCAAGCTGCCTTTAATACGACGGGGGGGTTACAGGTTTCCGATGTTAATTTGGCGGTTGGTGCTGATTCTGATGCTTCTCTGGTGCTCTTTG
>JAKAMV010000446.1 GCA_021812735.1 Chloroflexota bacterium
CCGGCGGCCTGGTGGGGATCGGCTTCTGGGACGTCGCGTCGGGCGGCAAGGAACCCGAGTGGATCGCCCGCAGCATCGCGTACACGGTCGAGCGCATCGGCGCCGAGCACGTCGCGCTGGGCTCCGACTGGGATGGTGCCGTCGAGGTGCCGTTCGACGCGGCGCACGTCGCGGTCCTCACCGACCAGCTGCTCCGGGTGGGCCTCGACGAGGCGTCCATCCGCCTGGTGATGGGCGAGAACGCCCTCCGCCTGCTGGGGGCCGCGCTGCCTGCGGCCTGATCAGGCGGATGGCGGCGGGCTCGTCGGGGTCCCGATCTTGCGCTCGGTCCCGGCCAGCAGGCGCGCGATGTTGTCGTGGTGGAACGCGAAGATCAGGAGCGGCCCCCCCACGGCATAGGCGTACAGCCACGGGTCGAGCGGCATGAGCGCCGTGGCGGCCGCCAGCAGCACCCCCGCGGTCGCCGTGCCGACCAGCGAGCCGAGCGACGAGTACCTCGAGATGAGGATCACGCCCGCGAACAGCGGGATGATCACGATGGCGACCCACCACTGGAGCACCAGGAGCGCGCCCCACGACGGCGCCACGCCCCGCCCGCCGTGGAACCCCATGAAGATCGAACGGCTGTGGCCGATGACCGCGCCCATGGCCGCGAAGACCGCGAGGCCGGCGCCGCCGCCGACGGCGAACGCGATGAGCACCGCCGCCGAGCCCTTGGACGCGTCGAGGAGTCCCGACAGCAGCGCCCAGCGCGGGCCGAGCGCCCGCATCGTGTTGGAGCCGCCGGTCCTCCCGCTGCCGATGGTGCGCGGATCGGGTCCGCCCGCCACGCGCGCGAGGATCACCCCCCACGGGATGCCGCCGATCACGAAGCTGACGGCGATGACGATGACGTCGCGGAGGAGGGAGGGGGCGTCCACGAGGCCCGAGTATACGTTCGCGGGCCCGGCGTCACGCTCCGGGCGCCCACCCCACAGCCGCATCGCGCAGGGCGCCCGGCCTGGCGCGCCACCGGGCGCCGGCAGCCGGATCGCGGGCCGCCTCCTCCACGAGCGCGGCCAGCGCCGCGTTGACCGGCGTCGGGATCCCGAGCCGCTCGCCGGCCCCCGCGACGGCGCCGTTGAGCCACGGCGCCTCCGTCGGGCTCGCCCCGCCGCCACGGAGGCGGAGGAGCAGGGAGGGGGCCTTGCCGCCGCGCGCACGGTCGATCGCCATGGAGAGGATGGGCCGGGCGACGATGCCCGGGAACCGGAGCCCGAACAGCAGCGCCCCGACCTGCCCGCCGGGCAGGGCGACCACGCGCAGGCCCTGGGCCCGCATGACGGCCACGGCTTCCCGGAGCTGACGGCGCTCGAGGTCGAACCCGGCCGGGTCGGCCCAGACGGCGCCTGCGCCCATGTCGAGCAGACCGCTCGAGGCGTTGGCGACGAGGTTCGCCAGCAGCTTGGACCACTTCATCGCCGCCGCGTCCGGGCAGTGGACCGTGGGCAGCCCGCCGTCCGCGAAGGCGTCCGCCAGTTCGTGGCGGAGATCGGCCGTGTCGCCGCGCACCGGGGCGATGCCGAGCCCGCCCGCGCGGCGCCGGGCCACGCCCTCGGCCGTCGGCTCGACCGCGGTGGTGAGCGAGAGCGCGATCAGCGGCGACGTCCGGGCGGCGGCGGCGACGTCCTCGGCGCCGACGCCGTTCTGCACCGTGGCGAGCGGGGCGTCGGGCCAGCTCGCGGCCGTCTCGAGCGCCCCTCCCAGGTCGTACATCTTCACCGCGAGGATCACGATGTCGGGCTCGCCGGGGACCGCGTCGGGCGAGTCGGCGCGGCGGACGGGCACCACGACGCGTCGGCGCCCCGGCCCCTCGACCACGAGTGGCGCCTTCGCCGCGCCGCCGCCGGACCGCCGTCCCAGCAGCGTCACGTCCCACCCCGCCGCCTCCAGTGTCGCGCTCAGGAAGGAGCCGACCGGGCCGCCGCCGACGACCGCGGCCACGCGGGGCGTCACGGCCTCCCGCGCCGCGTGGGCGCCGGAGCCTCCCGCGCTCACGCCTGCTCCACCCACCCGAACGTGCGGGTCACGGCCTTCTTCCACGATGCGAACTCGCGTTCTCGACGGAGCGCGTCCATCGCGGGCTCCCAGCGGCCGCCCTCCTGCCAGTTGGCGCGCAGGTCCTCCTTGTCCCGCCAGTAGCCGACCGCCAGGCCCGCCGCGTAGGCCGCGCCGAGCGCGGTCGTCTCGGCCACCATCGGCCGGATGACCGGCACGTTCACGACGTCAGCCTGGAACTGCATCAGGAGCTCGTTGCCCACCATGCCGCCGTCGACCTTGAGCGCGGAGAGCGGGACGCCAGAGTCGGCGTCCATCGCGTCGAGGACCTCGCGCGTCTGCCAGGCAACCGCCTCGAGGGCGGCCCGGGCGATGTGGCCCCTGTTCGCGAAGCGCGTGAGCCCGGCGATGACGCCGCGCGCGTCCGAGCGCCAGTAGGGAGCGAACAGCCCGGAGAACGCGGGCACGATGTACACGCCGCCGTTGTCGTCGACCGTCCTGGCCAGCGCCTCGACCTCGGCCGCCGAGCCGATCATCCCGAGGTTGTCGCGCAGCCACTGGACCAGCGCCCCGGCGATCGCGATGGATCCCTCGAGCGCGTAGACGGCCGGCTGGTCGCCGATCCGATATGCCACGGTGGTGATCAGGCCGCGCTCCGAGGCGACGATGCGCTCGCCGGTGTTGAGCAGCATGAAGCAGCCGGTGCCATAGGTGTTCTTCGCCTCGCCGACCGCGAAGCACGTCTGGCCGAAGAGCGCCGCCTGCTGGTCGCCCAGGGCGCCCGCGATCGGCACCCCGGCCAGGTCGCCCACGCCCGTCCCGTACACCTCGGACGAGGAGCGGATCCGCGGCAGCGCCTCGGACGGGATGCCGATCGCGTCGAGCAGGCCCGGGTGCCAGTCGAGGGTCCCGAGGTCCATCAGCATCGTCCGCGAGGCGTTGGTCACGTCGGTCACGTGGACGCCGCCCCGGGGCCCGCCGGTGAGGTTCCAGATGCACCACGCGTCGACCGTGCCAAACGCGAGGCGGCCGTCGTCGAGCGCCGCCCGCACAGCGGGAACGTTGTCGAGCATCCAGCGCATCTTCGGCCCGGCGAAGTACGTCGCCAGCGGCAGGCCCGTCCGGGCCCTGAAGCGGTCGGGGCCGTCGGCGCCGCCGAGGTCAGCCACCAGCCGGTCGGTCCGCATGTCCTGCCACACGATCGCGTTGGCCAGCGGCTCGCCGGTGGTCCGGTCCCAGGCGACGGTCGTCTCGCGCTGGTTGGTGATGCCCACGGCGGCGAGGTCGGCCGCCGTGAGGCCACTGCTGGCGAGGGCGCCCCGCACCACCTCGGCCACCCGGTCGCGGATCTCCGCGGCATCGTGCTCCACCCAGCCCGCCTGCGGGTAGATCTGCCGGTGCTCGACCTGATGGCGCGCGACTGGCTCGCCCGCGTGGTCGAAGATCATGAACCGCGTGCTCGTGGTGCCCTGGTCGAGGGCGCCGACGAACTTGGTCATCGCATGCCGCTCCCGTGCGCTCGTCGCCGTCACGAGTATCGCGCGTCGAGGCCAGTCGGCGCGGCCGAACGGGCAGCTGCGCGCGTAAGCGGCCGGAATTCCGTGGACGGTCCTTGCGGCTGCTAGCGCACGGTGAACTTGATCGTCGCAGCCTCTCCCGTCGGGACGAACACCACCGTCGCTCGGTAGCTTCCAATGGCGAAGGTCCCACGCGAGGTGATCCTGAAGTCGCCCCAGCTGTTGGTCGGCCCGTACGCGAGGGTGATCGGTCCGGCGGTCCGCACCCCGTTGGCATCGACGGTGCACGTGACGGGTCCGGCCAGTCCGGGTCGGAGGGCGAAGACGACGAACATGGCTGGCGCCCTGGACGCGTAGCCCGAGACGAACGTGGTCGCGTCGGGTGCCGCCGAGGCCGGATTGGCTGCGGAGGCCATCCTCACCAGCGTGAAGGCGCTGCTCGGCGCTGGAGTGACGGCCGCAGGCGCTGGTGTGACCGCCGCTCCGCCGGCGGTCGACGAAGACGATGGCACGTCGGCCAGAGACGCTGACGCGACCGTGGCGAGCGTTGACGGGACAGGCCTGGTGACGGCGCTCGAAGACCGATCTGCGTGGCTGACAGGGGGGTGCGCTGCAGAGCAGGATGCCAGCAGGATCGCGAGCGCCGTCCAAGCGGCGCCGATCCCCAGCACGGTGCGGCGGCGCCGAGGGTTCGTGGGACGGGGTGAGAGCGTGCCCATCGGTTTGCCTCGTTGCCGGGGCACCGCCCGCGTTGCGGGCGGTTTGCCCCGGCGGGCGAGCGTCCTACTCCTCGCCGTTGAACTGGTGGTCCACGTTCCCTGCCGGGTCCGCGTGCCCGCCGGGGCCGTCGGCCTCAACGCCGGTGGCCTCGGTCTCGGCGGCCGTTGCCTCCACGCCGGTCTCGGTGGAAGCCCCGGTCGGGCCGGCAGCCGAGACGACGCCGGTCCCCACGCCCATCAGCGCGAGCGAGCCGGCGAGGCCAAGGGCCGCGACGCGGCGACGACGATCAAGCTTCATGATGCTGCTCCTGTGGCTGCCTCGGCTGGGTGTCGAGGCGTGCCGTCAGCCTATGGAGGGGCCCGTGAACCCTCGGTAAAGGCGCGGGCTGGCGGGATTCATCGGCCCTTCACAGAGTGCGGCCGATCCGCATCCCCGCGGCCCCTGGTCCGGTCAGAGGGGCAGCCTGATCGAGAACCGGGCCCCGCCGCCTTCCCTGGCCTCGAATCCGAGCGTGCCGTGGTGGGCGCGGACGGCCGCCGCCGCCGTCGCCAGGCCGAGCCCGGCGCCTGGACCTACCGCGTTGGAGCCGCGGCGGAACGGCTCGAAACGCCCGGCGGCAACGTCTTCTGGGAGGCCCGGCCCGCGATCCAGGACTTCGATTGACAGCTGTGCTGGCGCTCCGCCCGGCGTCTCGGGATCGGCGACATCCAACGTTGCGACGACCTCGACGGTCCCTCGCGCTGGGCCGTACGTGATCGCGTTCACCACGAGGTTCGACAGCGCCTGCTCGAGCCGGACCCGGTCCACGCGGACGATGACGTCGGGGGCGGTCGCGACGATATGGACCCCGCGCTCGCGGGCCAGCGGATCGATGCGCCGGACGACCGACTCCACCAGTCGCGCGGTGCTCACCTCCGCGCGCACGAGTTCGCGACCGCCCGTGTCCGCGGCCGCGAGGTCGAGCAGGGCACTCGCGAGCTCGCCAAGCCGAATCGTGTCGCCATACGCCGCCAGGACCGCCTCTCGCAGCTCTCGGTCGGTCGTTCGCGCATCTTGGGCCAGCTCGAGCTCGGCCCGGAGCGCCGCGATCGGTGAACGCAGATCGTGCGAGGCAGCGGCGACGAATGCCCGCTGCCGCTGGACTGCCTGCGACACCCGCTCCAGCATCTCGTTGAGGGTTGTCGCGAGCGCCCACAGCTCGTCGTGGTGGCGCGGCACGGGGAGTCGCCGCTCGATGTCAACGGCGCCGATCTGCCTCGCCTCGGCCGTGATCAGGGCAACAGGGCGAAGCGCACGCTTGGCGAGCCACCAGCCGCCGCCCAGCGAGCCGAGCGCTGTGAGGGCGCCGACGGCGATGAGCGACTGGGTCAGGCGCGCCACCGTCGCGTCGATCGAGGCCAGGCTGCTGCCAGCGACGACCGTTCCGCCACCTTGGCTGGCGACCGCATAGACCGCATAGGTCGTCCCCCGAAGCGAGACGTCGCGAGCCCCGGTCAGGGAGGCAGGCAGAGCGAGGCCCGACGGTGCCCCAGACGTCGCGTCGACGAGGGCGCCGCCTGAGTCGAAGATCGCCACGAACACGCCCGGCGGGCCGGAGGCGTTTCCCTCCTGCAGCCCGGACTGCCCGTTGTTCTCGAGGCTGGTAGCGACGGAGACCGCGCGAGTCTGGAGGGTCTCGTCGAGCGATGCGCGAAGCGCGGCGCCGAACTGCCACCAGACAAGGACCGCGACGAGGCCGACCGTGAGCGCGATCGCGGCCAGGTAGTTGAGGGCGAGTCGCAGGCGGACGGTCACGAGCGCCGACCGTCTTGGCGGGCAGCGGGGGGTTGGCTGCGGAGGACGTACCCGACGCCGCGGATCGTCTCGATCCTCGGCGCACGGCGGTCGCGGTCGAGATGGACGCGCAGGGCCCTCACATACACGTCGACGATGCGCGGGTTTCCGTCAAACGCCCAGTCCCAGACCTCGTCGATGATCCTCCCGCGAGTCAGCACCTCGTCCTCATGGCGCAGGAAGTACTCGAGCAGGGCGAATTCGCGGCCGACTAGGTTGACCTCTCGGTCACGCACCGTCACCTGTCTTGTCGCCGGGTCGAGCCGAACGTCGCCAGAGGCGAGCACGCTCGGGCGGGCGCTCACGCCGCGCCGGGCGAGCGCCCGTAGCCGGGCGAAGAGCTCGGCCATCGCGAACGGCTTGACGAGGTAGTCGTCGGCGCCGACGTCGAGCCCCCGGACGCGGTCATCGACCGCATCCCGAGCCGTGAGGAGCAGGACGGGGGTCCAGTTCCCCGCGGCGCGGAGCTCGCGGCACAGGCCGAACCCATCGCCGTCAGGGAGCATGACGTCGAGGACGAGGACGTCGTACGCGCACTCCGTCGCGTGCCAGCGGGCGTCCTCGATCGTGCTCGCCAAGTCAACGGCGTGGCCATCGCGCCGGAGGCCACGGCCGATCAGCCCGGCCAGGCGGACGTCGTCCTCAACCAGCAGGGCCTTCATCGCGGTTCGAGTCTAGTCCGGTCGGATGAATCGCTCGTGAATCGTGCGCGGCCCCTATCCTCGGTCACACCCAGCCTCCACGCGCAGACGGCAGAGCAGGGAGCCCAAGCAGCGACGCGGGGGGAGGCGCAGATGGCGTCGGGTGCGTCTGCTAGCATCGGCCGGCGCCCAGCACGTCAACCAGCCCGCTCGCGTGTCCCTGCCACGGCCGCGCGACCCACCGGAGCTCCTCCCCCCGTGACCCCCCACGAACTCGACCCGAACGCCGTCGCGCCTGCCGTCGCCAGCCTCGAGACGATCGTCTCGCTGTCCAAGCGGCGCGGCTTCATCTTCCCGTCGTCCGAGATCTACGGCGGCATCAACGCCGTGTGGGACTACGGGCCGCTGGGGGTCGAGCTCAAGAACAACGTGAAGCGCGCCTGGTGGCGGGCGATGGTCCAGGACCGCAACGACATCGTGGGCCTCGATGCCGGGATCCTGATGCACCCCCAGGTGTGGGTGACGTCGGGCCACGTCGGCTCGTTCTCGGACCCCCTCGTGGAGTGCCCCGAGTGCCACCGCCGCTACCGGCTCGACGAGCTGCCGGGCACCGAGGAGCTGACCCAGACCGACCTCCGCGACGAGACGATCACGCAGCGCCTGGGCCTCGCCTGCCCGGTCGACGGCGCGATCCTGTCCGCGCCCCGGCGGTTCAACCTGATGTTCACCAGCCATATGGGCCCGGTCGAGGACGACGCGAACGTCGTCTACTTCCGTCCCGAGACCGCCCAGGGTAGCTACGTCAACTTCAAGAACGTCCAGCAGAGCTCGCGCAAGAAGATCCCGTTCGGCATCGCCCAGATCGGCAAGTCGTTCCGCAACGAGATCAGCCCCGGCAACTTCGTGTTCCGGATGCGCGAGTTCGAGCAGATGGAGATGCAGTACTTCGTCCGGCCCGAGCAGGGCGCCGCCGAGGCGTTCGAGATGTGGCTGCCCAAGCGCCGCGCCTGGTACGAGGCCTACGGCGTGACGCCCGAGCGGCTGCGCTTCCGTGAGCACGCCCCCGACGAGCTGGCCCACTACGCGAAGAAGGCGATCGACGTCGAGTACCGCTTCCCGTTCGGCTGGAAGGAGCTCGAGGGCATCCACAACCGGGGCGACTTCGACCTGGGCAACCACGCGCGGGCCTCGGGCGAGAACCTCGAGTACTTC
>JAKAMV010000447.1 GCA_021812735.1 Chloroflexota bacterium
GTAGTAGGCGACGACCGGCGAGTCGGTCGAGTACGCGTCCACGCGGCCGAGGGCCAGCTGCTGGAACGCGTTGGTGTCCTGGGTGAAGACCTGGATGTCGATCGGCGCCTTGCCCGCGGCCTTGAGCGTGGCGTTCTCTGCGTTGAGGGCGTCCAGGTTGGTCGTGCCCTGCTGGACGGCCACGCTCTTGCCCGAGAGGTCCGCGAGCGTGTGGATCCCCTTGGGGTTGCCCTTGGGGACGAGCAGGCCCTGGCCGACCTTGAGGTAGTCCACGAAGTCGACCTGCTTCTCGCGGTCGGCGGTGTCGTTCATGCCCGAGATGATCAGGTCGCACTTCTTGGCGTTGAGCGACAGGATGATCGAGTCGAACGTGGTGTTGTCCACCTGGTTCGTGACACCCCAGACCTGCGCGATGTGCGCGGCGATGTCGATGTCCGAGCCCTGGGCGGTCTTGCCGTCGGCGGCGTAGAACTCCTCGGGCGCGTAGCTGATGTCCGAGCACCAGACCAGCTTGCCGGCCGTCTTGATGCGGTCCGGGGCCACGGCCGCGGCTGCGGACGGGGACGCGGCGGCCGACTGGGAGGGAGCGGCGCTGGTCGAGGCGACGGCGGACGGGGACGCGGCCGCAGACGCCGACGGGGCGGCACTCGGCGACGCGGCGACGCTGGCCGGCGCGGAGGTCGCGGCCGAGCCGCCGGAGCAGGCACCGGCGAACAGGGCGACGGCGCTGGCCAGAGCCAGCGCACGGGTCGAGGTCAAGCGCATCTATTGCCTCCTGGGGCCCGCCCGGGCGTTGGGACGGGCCGACGTGTTTGGAACGCCGCAGCGTACACCCGAAGCCGCGCTGGATTCGGGGCGATGCGGTTGCGGGGAGGTGCCGCGGCGCGGAATTCGCAGTCTGCGCCCCGTTTCGTGGGCATCGACCGCCGCGGCCCTGGGCCTCGCGCCGCTCCCCGTCGCCGAGCAGCTGCGCAGGATTCGCCTCGAGCTGGAGGCCGGCCTGGCCCAGCGGCGGCGGCGATCCATCGAGGAACCCGTCACTCGCGTCCCCGTCCACGAGCTGGGGCCGGGCCCGGTGGACCTCGGCAGGGCCGTCTACTTCGGCGCCACGTCGGTCCTGACGCTCGAGTGCGGCATCGTCCTTCCCGTCGGCGGCATCGCCCGTCCCGTCTGCGCCGCTGCGGCGCTGACGGGACTCGGCGTGGTGGCGCTCGTGGTGACGTTCCTGTTCTGGCTGTTCGGGTCCTACGGGCGGCGCGAGGTGGCGGTCGTGACGCTCCAGGCCAAGGCTGGAACGCCGCCGTCGGCGGTCGTGCCAGGCGACCGCCGGTCGACCCGCCGAGGCCGCGGGCGGCGCGCGAGAGGTCGAGACCGCCAGGCCGGATCGCACGTAGGCGGCGGCCACCGCGAACGCTCTCGCCCCGCTCCCGGCGAACGGCGGATCGCCTACCCTTGGGGGAGGCAGGAGGTCTTGGACGCATGCCCAGTTCCGTGCACCAGAGCCTGCGCGGGCAGCGGGCCCGCGCTGCGTGCCCCGCATGCCGCTGACCGTCCCCGGGGATTGCGAGTGGCGCGCGGCGGAGCGCGCCCGGCTCATCGGGTTCGCTGAGCGGTCGCTGCTGCCGCCGGGCGGGTTCGCCTGGCTTGACGACTTCGGCAGGCCCGACGCCTCGCAGCCCCTGCACCTGTGGATCAACGCCCGGATGACGCACATCTTCGGGCTGGAGGCGATCCACGCCGGCTCGGAGCGGGCGTGGTCCGTTGCCGCCCACGGGATCGGCGCGCTCACGCACCTGTTCGAGGACCGGAGCAACGGCGGCTGGTTCGAGGCTGTCGCGGCGGACGGCACCCCGGTCGACCCCAGCAAGGCCGCTTACGGACACGCGTTCGTCGTCCTCGCCGCCGCGACCGGCACCGCGGCCGGGATCCCCGGCGCGAGGCACCTGCTCGATGGCGCGCTGGACGTTGTGCGGCGCCGGTTCTGGGAGCCGGCGACGGGCACCGTGCGCGAGCGGTACCTCGGCGCCGACTGGACGGGCGAGGAGCCCTACCGAGGCGCGAACGCGAACATGCACACCGTGGAGGCGCTGCTCACGGCGGCCGCGGCGCTGGCTGACCCGTCGCTCGCGGGCGACGCCCTGCGGATCGCGGAGCGGGTGGTGGACGGGCCGGCGCGGCAGGCGGGCTGGCGCGTCGTGGAGCACTTCGACCGAGACTGGCGGCCCCTGCCGGAGTTCGGCGCCGACAACCCGGGCGACCACTTCCGGCCGTACGGCCTGACCATCGGCCACTGGCTCGAGTGGTCGCGCCTCTTGCTCTCGCTCGAGGCGGCGCTGGACGCGCCGCCCCCCTGGCTGGCCGAGGGGGCGGCCGCCCTGTTCCACAACGGCTACCGGCTCGGCTGGCCGGACCCGGGCTCGATCGGTTGCCCCTACACGGTGGGCTGGGACAGCCGCCCGGTCGTCGAGGCGCGACTCTTCTGGGTCACCGCCGAGGGCGTCCTCGCCGCCGACGCGATGGGCAGGCGGATGGGCGGCGATCTTGAGCGCGCGGCGGTGTCGCGCCTGTGGGCGGAGGTCGACCGCTACTGGTGCGACCGTGAGCGCGGCGCGTGGCACTCGGAGCTGGCCCCCGACGGAACGCCAGCGTCGACGGTCTGGTCCGGCAAGCCCGACGCCTACCACGCCTACCAGGCGTGCCTGTTCCCCGACCTGCCGGTCGGGCTGGGGCTTCGTCGACGCCATCCCGACCCACTTCTCTGAGCGTGCCCAACTCAGCGCCGCCTGCTGCGTCTACGTCAACGGCGGGACGGGGTAACGTGGCGCGCATGGGGGCACCTCTCCCGGATGCGGTCGACCTGCAGGACGCGGACACGAGCACGAACGCCGGCCGCCTGGTCGAGCGGTCGCTGTCCATGGGCGCCTGCGCGTCCCCGGCGGACGGCCTGGACGTGACCTTCAACGACCCGGCGATCCAGTCGGCCGAGATCCCGGCTGCCAACCGCATGGCCACCGCCCACGCGCTGGCGCGCCGCTACGCCGCCTGTGTGTCGGGCGTCGACGGGGCGGCGCCCCGGCTGGCCGAGGCATCCCCGACGGTGCGACGGTCCTGCGCTCCGCCGGTCGAGAGTTGTCAGGGCTGCCCGATGACGGCGCCCGCCGGGGCACGGGCTTCCAGCTGGCGTCGCCCCCGTACGCGCCGGTGCTTGGCCCCGGCAGCCTGGGCCACGCCGGGGCGGGCGGGCAGCTCGGGTTCGGCCACCGCGAGCGCAGGGTGGGCTTCGGCTGGCTGTCGAACCAGACGGGCGGGTACGGCGATGCCCGCGCCCGCGCGGTGACCGAGGCGCTGGACAGGGTGCTGCGTGGCTGACCGGGGCCGCATGACGCCCAGCCGGCCGCAGCTCCTGACCTACCCCGATTCGCTCGGGGGAGGCCTGGGGGCCCTGGGCGACCTGCTCGAGGGTCCGCTCCGGGGCCTGTTCCGGGGCGTCCACGTCCTGCCCCCGTACCCCTCCTCGAGCGACCGCGGGTTCGCGCCCCGCACCTACGACGAGATCGACCCGAGGCTCGGCACCTGGGCCGACATCGCCAGGCTCACGTCGAGCCACGAGGTGATGCTCGACGTGATGGTGAACCACATCTCGCGCCAGAGCCCCGAGTTCCGCGATGTCGAGGCCCGTGGCATGGCCTCGGCGTTCGCCGACCTGTTCATCACGCCGGGCAAGGTCTGGCCGGGAGGGCGCGTGCCGCCAGAGGACTTGGCGCGTCTCTTCCTGCGGCGCTCCGTCGGCCCGTTCTCGACCATCACGACGCGCAGCGGGGAGCGCCTCACGGTCTGGACCACCTTCGGCGAGGGCGAGGTCTCCGAGCAGGTCGACATCGACGTGTTCTCGGCGCCTGGCCGGCGCCTGATCGCGGGCTGGATGGCGGCGTTCGCCGCTCGCGGAGTCTCGGTCCTTCGGCTCGACGCCGTGGGATACGTGGTCAAGAAGGCCGGCACCACCTGTTTCATGGTGGAACCCGAGATCTGGGACTTCCTCGACTGGGCCCGCGACACGGCTGCCCAGGTCGGTCTGGAGGTCCTGGCCGAGGTCCACGACCGGATCGCAACCCGCGACCACTTCACCTCGCGCGGCTACTGGACCTACGACTTCGTCTTGCCCGGCCTCGTGCTGCTGGCCGCGGAGACGGGGGACACCGGGGGTCTGGCCCGCCACCTCGCCAGCTCACCCCGAACGCAGGTCACCGTGCTGGACTGCCATGACGGCATCCCGGTGCGGCCCGACCTCGAGGGCGTCGTGGCCGCGGACGGCATGCGTCGGCTCGCGGAGCTGGCCGCTCGCCGCGGGGGCAATGTCAACCGGGTGCTCCAGGCCGCGGCGGAGCCGGGGGCCGTCGACGCCCACCAGCTGAACCTCACGTACTACTCCGCCCTGGGCGAGGACGACGGCCGCTACCTTGCGGCCCGTGCACTCCAGCTCTTCGCGCCCGGGCTGCCGCAGGTGTACTACGTCGGGCTGCTGGCGGGCGCCAACGATTCCGCCGCCGTCGTGCGGACGGGCGAGGGCCGCGCGATCAACCGCCACGACTTCACGCTCGCCGAGGTCCACGAGGCGCTTGGCCGGCCCGTGGTGCAGGAACTGACCCACCTGATCCGGCTGCGCAACACGCACCCTGCCTTCGACGGCGACCTCACGGTGCGACAGGGGGGGCGGGAGCTCCGACTCGCGTGGACCCGGGGCGAGGACGTCTGCGAGCTGGCGATCGACCTCGCTGCGGGCCGGTACGCCGTCTCGGCCACCGGGACGACGCTCGCAGGTCTGCCGACGACCTGAGCCACGCGGTGCGAGGGCAGCCGCGCCGCGCTCGAAGTTCAGCCTGCTGCGCGCCCCGATCGCCGCCGTGCGCGATACCAGGCCAGGTACTCGAGCAGCTCGGTCCGCTCGTCATCGGTGAGGTCAGCGAACAGCGCGGTGTCCACGCTCGACGCCGGCGTGGCGTCCGCCGATCCCGGAACCGCGTACCCGCACAGGCGCATGAGCTCGGCGTAGGGAACCGAGAGCGCCTCGCTCAGCCGGTGGAGGACCGGCGGCGACGGCTTCTTGACGGCGTCGTTCTCGAGCCGGCTCAGGTAGGCAGCGGAGATCCCCGCAGCGCGGGCTGCCTCGACGGCCGACAGAGTGCGAAGCTCCCGCGCCAGCCTCAGGACGGCTCCGATCGAACGCGTCACATCAGGTGTCTCACCTACAGTAGATTATGAACACTACAGTTGACAATAACACCGTCATGTGGTCCAATGCAAGGCACAGCAGTGGCCGGAGCGGACCCCGGCGGCGGTCGTCAGGCCCCCGCTTCCCCGGATGCCGTCAAGGCAATCGGAGGAAGCGATGACCGTCCCCCAGCTCAAGCCCCGCACCACCGGCGGCTCGGCAATCGACGCCCAGGACTCGCCGGGTCGGGAGTACTCGGCCGTGGCCGTCACGCGTCGGGCAGGAGCCGCAGGGCGCGTTCGCGTTGGCGTCTCGGCAGTCCGACGTGGCGTGGTGGCGCTGATGGGGCGCGCGCCGGCGACAGTGCGCGCAACGCGGACCGCTGCCCGTGGGACCGTGGGCGCACTCCAGACGCTGCCCGACTCAACGCTGCAGTCTCTGGCGGCCACCTCGGTGGGCCTCGGCGTCGGCCTGTCGTTCACGCGGGCGCGACGCCTGGCGTTCGTTGCCGGAATGCTGCCCGCTGTGTTGATCCAGGCGGCGATCGCCGGCCGCCCGGCCGAGCCTCGCGCCCCAGGCGACGCGGGAGCGTGACCGACCCGAGTGGAGCCCCATCATCCCCGAAGGTGATCCCATGACACCGACGAACCGACTGGCCACCGCACCCCCCAACGTGCTCCGTGGCGCGAGCATCCCCAACGCCATCGCGGGGTTCGGTCGCCCTGCCGGGTCGGCGCCGCCGACCCGCGCACTGGGCATGCCGACCCTGGGCGTAGGCGTGATCGCCGCCATGCTGGCGCTGCTCGCCGCGCTGCTCGTCCCGCTCCTCGGAGGACGCGTCCCGTGACGCCGTCCCCGGCTGCGGCGAGCCGCGTAGACGACCCCGCCGATCGCTCCGTGGGCGCAGAGGCGGCCCGCCGCCGCGCGCCGTCCGCCGACCCGGGCCGTGCACCTGCGCCCGACGGCGGGCTCTGGCGTGGTCCGACCGAGGGCCACTGGATCGCACGATTGCTGCACGGTGCGCCGGCGCCTCGCGACCCGACCCCGCCGCGCGCCGGGCGCACCCCGCCCGACTGACGCGCTCGCCTCCACGCACGAGCCCGATCTGACCCGAGTCCCGCGAAAGGACCGACCACATGGCCACCGCAACCGCAACCAAGACCGCCAAGACTGCCAAGAACCCGAAGGCGACGTCGACCCCAGCGGTCGAGACTCCGATCGCGAAGCGGCTCCGGCCCCTCGGCGACCGGGTGGTACTCCGTCCCGGGTCCGACGACAAGATGACCAAGAGCGGGATCGTGATCCCGGACACCGCGAAGGAGCGGCCGCAGGAGGGCGAGGTCATCGCCGTCGGCCCCGGCCGCACCCTCGATGACGGGTCACGCGAGAAGCCCGGCCTCAAGACCGGCGAGCGGGTCCTCTACGCGAAGTACGCCGGCACTGAGTTCAAGCTCGACGGCGAGGACCTGTTGATCGTGAGCAGCAAGGACATCCTCGCTGTGCTCGAGCACCGGGGATAGCCGGGCGACCACCCCGACACGGCCCGAGCCCCCGCGGCGACCAACGTCGCGGACCCTGAAAGGAACGCACACCCCATGGCCAAGCAGCTCCTGTTCGACGAGGCGGCGCGTCGGGGCCTCAAGCGCGGCGTGGACCGCCTCGCCGACGCTGTCCGGGTCACGCTCGGCCCCAAGGGCCGCAACGTCGTGCTCGACAAGAAGTACGGCTCGCCGACCATCACCAACGACGGCGTCACGATCGCCCGCGACATCGAGCTCGAGGACCCGTTCGAGAACATGGGCGCGCAGCTCCTCAAGGAGGTCGCGACCAAGACCGACGACGTCGCCGGCGACGGCACCACCACCGCGGTGGTCCTCGGCCAGGCGATGGTCGCCGAGGGCCTGCGGGTCGTCACCGCCGGCGCGAATCCGATGGTCGTCAAGCGCGGCATCGAGACCGCCGTCGCCGCCATCGTGGACGAGATCAAGGCCACGGCGCGCCCGGTCGAGACCCGCGAGCAGATCGCGGCCGTCGCGGCCATCTCGGCAGCGGATCCCGAGGTCGGCGAGATCATCGCCGAGGTGATGGACAAGGTCGGCAAGGACGGCGTCATCACCGTCGAGGAGGGCCAGTCCCTCGGCCTCGAGAAGGAGTACACCGAGGGCATGCAGTTCGACCGGGGCTACATCTCGGCGTACTTCGTGACCAACTCGGACCGCATGGAGGCCGTCCTCGAGAACCCGCTCGTCCTGATCACGGACAAGAAGATCTCCGCCGTCCCGGACCTCCTCCCGGCGCTCGAGAAGAGCGTCCAGCTGGGCAAGCCCATGCTGGTCATCGCCGAGGACGTCGACGGCGAGGCGCTCGCGACCCTGGTCGTGAACAAGCTGCAGGGCCGCCTCCAGGTCCTGGCCGTCAAGGCCCCGGGCTTCGGCGACCGCCGCAAGGAGATGCTCCGCGACATCGCCATCCTGACCGGCGGCACGGTCATCTCCGAGGAGATCGGCCGCAAGCTCGACTCGGTCGCGATGGAGGACCTCGGCAAGGCGCGCCGCGTGGTCGCCACCAAGGACAACACCACGATCGTGGACGGCGAGGGCAGCGCGGACCAGATCAAGGCCCGCATGACCATGATCAAGGCGCAGATCGAGGAGACCACCTCGGACTACGACCGCGAGAAGCTCCAGGAGCGCCTCGCCAAGCTGGCCGGCGGCGTGGCCGTCATCAAGG
>JAKAMV010000010.1 GCA_021812735.1 Chloroflexota bacterium
GCCGAACAGGCCCTGGTACTTGCCCCGCTCGGCCGGCGTGAACAGGTCGCCGATCACCGCGAGGGCGATGGGGAACAGGGCCCCCGCGCCGAGCCCCTGGAGGCCGCGGAACAGGATCAGCTGCCACATGGTCTGGCTCAGGCCGGACAGCGCGGACCCGACCACGAACAGCACGATGCCGATCATGAGGAGCGGCCGGCGCCCGTAGAGGTCGGACACCTTGCCGTAGATCGGCACGGTCACCGTGCTGGTGAGCAGGTAGGCGGTGACGACCCAGGTGTAGTAGTCGGCGCCGTTGAGGTCGCCGACGATCCGGGGCAGCACCGGCCCGACGATGGTCTGGTCGAGCGCGCCCAGGAACATCGCCAGCAGGATGGCGCCCAGGATCTCGAACTTGGTGCGCGTGGGCAGGCCCAGCGCGGGGTCGTGGGCGAGGTCCGGGGTCTCCGGCTCCTCGAAGGGCATCGATTCCAAGATGACTTCCTTTCGCGCGCAGGTGGGGCCCCTGCTGGCGTGGTTGGGACGCTGGCCCCGCTACGGGCCCGGGGTTGTCGGTCGTGCGTGCGCGTGCGGGTGGACGCCCGGCGGGCACCCCTCGTCGCCGTGCATGTCCTGGGCGAGGACGGCGCTGATGTCGGCCACGGCCATGGAGAGGCGTTCGAGCTGCGCGTCGCTGAGGCGGGCGAGCGCCCGGATCATGACCTCGTTCTTGACCAGCTCCACCTCGTCCACCAGGTCCAGGCCGGCCTGCGTCGGCCGCACGAGGACGATCCTGCGGTCGCCGGGCACCCGGACGCGCTCGACGAGGCCGCGCTCCTCCATGCGGTCGACGATCCCCGTCGCATTGGACATCGATGCGTCGAGGATGTCCGCGAGGCGGCCCATGGGCATCGCCTCGTTGTGGCGGAGCAGCGTGAGGACGTGGAAGTGGGTCATGCTGATGCCGAGCTTCACCAGCCGCTGCGAGCCCGCGCACCGAAGCGATCCGACGGCGAGGGCGAGGTCGGCGAGGACCGACTCCGCAGCGCGCCGGCGGTCCGCGGGGGGCTGGGATTCGACAGTTGTTTGCATCGAATGAAGTATTTACCCGACACGAATAGTTCTGTCAAGGTCAAGGGCAGGGAGCCCGGGAGGACCACGCATGCGCTTCGCGCTGATGATCGAGCCGCAGCAGGGCCTGACCTACGAGGAGCAGCTGGCCGTCGCGCGGCGTGCGGAATCGGTCGGCTTCGAGGCGCTGTTCCGGTCGGACCACTACGACAGCTTCCCCGGCGCGTCGGGCAACCCCACCACGGACGCATGGGCGGTCCTGGCGGGGCTCGCCCGCGAGACCTCGACGATCCGGCTGGGGGCCCTGGTCTCGCCGGTCACGTTCCGGGCGCCGGGCAACCTGGCCAAGGTCGTGGCCACCGTCGACGAGATGTCGAACGGGCGGATCGAGCTCGGGGTCGGCGCCGGCTGGCACGGCCACGAGCACGAGGCGCACGGGTTCCCGTTCCCGCCCATGGCCGAGCGCGCCGAGCGGCTCGAGGAGACCCTCGAGATCCTCCACGGGCTGTGGGAGGGACCCGACGGCTGGTCGTTCCAGGGCCGGCACTACAGCGTGTCCGACGCAGTGTTCCGGCCCAAGCCGGGCTCGCTGCCGGCCCGTGCCGGCGGGCGTCCGAACCTGATCACCGGCGGCGGCGGCACGCCCCGCGGCTACCGGATCGCCGCCAGGTACGCGGACGAGTTCAACCTCTCGTCCTCGAGCCCGGCCGAGACTGCCGAGCGGTTCAGGCAGCTGGACCTCGCCTGCTTGGCCGCGGGCCGCGACCCGCGGACCCTCACGCGCTCGGTGATGGCGGGCGTGCTGGTCGGGCGCGACGCCGCGGAGCTGGCGCGCCGGACGGCCGACCTGGCCCAGGCCTTCGGCGGCGCCGACGCGGAGTTCGACGCCTGGATCGAGCAGCGCGCTCCGCGCTGGGTCTACGGCGCGCCCGAGCAGGCCCGAGCGCAGGCGGCGAGGTTCGAGGCGGCGGGCGCCGAACGGCTGATGCTGCAGGACTTCCTGCCCCGCGACCTCGCGATGATCGACTTGATGGCCGAGGCGCTGTTCGCGTAGACCCGCCCGGCCGACCGCCCGATCGGGCAGCGAGGGGTGCCCGATCGGTCGCACCCGTTGCGGCTGCGGGCGGGGTCACGGGGCCCTAGGCTGCCACCATGCGAGCCCGCCCGGCGATCGGACAGGAATACCGCGAGCCGGTGCGCGGCCCGCACGGCAGGTCTGCGCCGGCGCCCAGCCGCGAGGGTCCGCTCGTGCAGCGCTCCGTGCTGGAGCTGCAGCGCAGCGTCGGCAACGGGGCGGTCGCCGAGCTCATGGGCGGTGCCGGGGGCGGCGGGGGGCTACTCGCCGAGGGGGCGTCGGGCGAGGCCGTCGCGTCGCTCCAGCGCGCGCTCGTGGCGCACGGGGCCCGGCTCGCTGTGGACGGGCGGTTCGGGCCCGCCACCCGAGCGTCGGTGCTGGCCTTCCAGACCGCGGCGGGTCTGGCCGCCGACGGCATCGTGGGTCCGCGGACCGGTCGCGCACTGGGCCTGGCGGGAGCCGGCGCCCACGTGGTCACCGGCGGCTCGCCGGAGGGGGCCGCCGTCGGCCAGCTCGTGTCGGGGGCCGTCGGGGCAAGGGCCGCGGAGGTGCAGACCGGGGCCGCCGCGGGCTCACGCGCCCAGGGCGGTGCCATCCACGTCGACCAGAGCAGCGCCAGCGTCGCCTACGACTCGTCCACCGGCGGGGTGAGCGGCCAGATCACGACGCCGCGCGGGTCCGTGAGCGGTTCGCGCGACGCCTCCACTGGCGTGGTGTCCGTCGCCGGGACCGAGAACGGGACCAGCGCGGCCGGCACGTACGACCCGCGGACCGGCGCCGTGTCGGGTCAGGTCGCCACTGGCGGCGCGAGCGGGTCGGGCTGGTACGACCCGTCCACCGGCTCGGGTGGCGGATCGGCGACCACGCGGTACGGCTCCGCGTCCGGAAGCTACGACGCCAGCCGGGGCTCGGGCTCGGGCGCGGTCTCGGCCGGCAACGTGAGCGCCTCGGGCGGGTACGACGCGAGTACGGGGACCGGCGAGGGGTCGGTGTCCACGGCGCGGGGCAGCGCCGACATCCAGTTCACCAACTCGGGCTCGGGCTCGGTGACCGGCGACGTGGCCGGGCTGGGAGCGGGCACCGCCTCCTACGACGCCTCCACCGGGCAGACGACCGGTGCCGTCACCACCACCGGCGGCTCCTCGGCCGACTGGAACGTCGACACCCAGAGCGACACCGGGACCGGCAGCGTCCACACGTCGTACGGCGACGGCTCGATCACCGTTGACGACTCGCAGGTGCATGCGACGGTCGACGTGCCCGGCGTGGGCGACGTCTCCGTGGACCTGGACCGGCCGGACTGGCTGTAGCCGGAGGGCCGCCCAGCGTCGCCGCAGGAACCGGATTCGACGCCAGGCGGCTCAGGCAGGCGCGTCCGCCACCTCGGCCGCGCGCAGGTAGCGCGGGTCGTCGCGGCGGATCGGGTCGGGGTTGGTCCCACGGGCGGCCGCGATCGCGAGCGTCAGCAGCTGCAGCGGCGCCGCGGCCCCCAGCAGCGCGGCGGCCTCGTTGGGTATCCCGGGCTGGTCGGGCACGACGATCCGCCCGCCGGGCGTGAGGCGCTCCGGGATCAGCCGCGCCGCCTCCTCGCCCAGGATCGCGGCGGGCTTGATGCCCACCACCGCGGCCGCGGCGAGCGCCTGCCGCGCGCGGGCGGCCCGCCGCTCGACCGCGCCGCGCTCGAGGAGCAGCAGGACGAGGAAGGTGTCGGGACCGGTGGCTGGCAGGTGGCCGTGGAGGAAGGTCTCGAGGCTGCGGTAGGTGGCCGGGAGCCAGGCGGCCTCCTCCACCTTGAGAGAGAGCTCGCGGGCGGTGACGCGGTCGGCACCGGACGCGATGACGATGAGCTGGCGGGCCCGCGCTGCGGCGTTGCCCATCGACCCGTGGCGGCCGCGCGCGGCGGCCAGACCGCCGGCGAGTCGCTGCCGGAGATGCGACGGGTCCGGCGTGTGCCCCGAGATCAGCCCAGACGTGACGCACGCCGCCGCCAGCGGCGAGACGTAGCCCACGGTGTGGCACCAGCTCCGGTCCATCTCGACTGTGGCGAGCACCACATCGCAGCCCTGGGCGGCGGGGGAGTGCGCGCTGGCGGTGATCAGGGCCGTGCGGGCGCCGCGTTCGCGGGCGGCGGCCAGGGCGGCGATCGTCGCCGCGGTGCCGCCCTCGTGGCTGACGCCGACGACGAGGCCGCGGGGCGGGTCGCACGAGAGCTCGAAGGCCTGCGCCGACTGCGGGCCGGGGGCGGGAAGCCCTGTGCCCACACACGCCTCGCGCAGGATCGCGGCCACGCCGCGCGCGGCGTGCTCCGACGTCCCGCACCCGGTGGCCACCACCGGCTCGCCGCGCTCGAGCGCCTCACGGACTGCCTGCGCGAGCGCGGCAGCCGAGCCGTCGTCGAGGAGGCGCCTCCCGATGCGCTCCACCAGCGCGGGCTCGGCCGCGATCATCTCCGCCATCGCCCACGGCGGAGCGTCGCGGAGCGCCGGCATGGGCAGGTAGTCCCAGGGATCCGGGGCGGCCGGGAGGGTCGCCTCCGGGTCGAATCCGCCGAGGGGTGACCGCTGTTCGCTCATCGGCGGATGGTAGCCGCGCAGCCCAGCCGCGGTCGAGTGGCGTCCTCCGGCACGCGACGCGGGGGGAGCGCTCGCCACGGAGGCGGCCCGAAGCTCGGCCGGGCGCCGAAGCTCGGCCGGGCGCGGTGGCGTCGGCCGGGCGCGGTGGCGTCGGCCGGGCGCGCTCGCGAGCCGTCAGTCCTCGGGCGCGGGCGCCGGGCCCGGGCCTCGCCTGAACGGGGCGTCCGGCGCCGTGGGCAGACGGCCGATCCGCCGCACCGGCCAGTACCGGAACCACGCCCGCCCCACCAGGGCCGCCACCGGCACGGGGCCGTACGACCGCGAGTCCACGGGCCTGCCGCTGCCGGCCTCGGCCAGGGCGTCCGCGTCCGCGTCGGACAGGAGCCAGGCCTCGTCGTCGGCCAGCCGGAGCCACGCGCCGGCGAACGGGATCCAGTCGCCCGGCCGCCCGGCCACCCGCTTGATGGCGAGGATGTCGGAGCCGGGCTCCCGGAAGACGACCACGGTCCCGCGACGGGACCAGCGGCCGACGGTGGGGTCGGTCAGCAGCCAGTCGCCGGCGTCGATCGAGGGCGACATCGACGCCTCGGCGACGGCCACGCGCCACGGACCCGCGAGCCGGCCGCGCAGCCCGCGCAGGCCGAGCGGTCCGCCGGAGCCCGGGCGCCAGGCGCCTCGGACGCGCCGGGGCCCCGTCTCGCTCATCGTGACGGGACCTCGGCCGTTCCTCCGTGGGGCGATCAGCCGGGCCGGCCGGCGACGCGGGTCTTGCCGAGGCCGCCGGTGGCCTTCCAGGCGGCGTCGACCTGGTCGATCAGCTCGAGGAGCTTCTTGGCGTCATCGAGGTTGGTCGAGGCCTTCACCTTGGACGTCTGCTTGTTGGCGTCCCAGAACAGCTGGTGGAGGTTCGGGACGGCATCGAGGTGCTCGGGCTTGAAGTAGTCGTGCCACAGGACGTCGAGGTGGTGCTTGACCAGGTCGGCCTGGCGCTCCTTGATGATCAGCGCACGGGCCTTGAAGGTCGCGTCCTCGCTGGCGCTGTACTTCTCGATGATCCGGTAGCAGGACTCGGCCTCGATGCGGGCCTGCTCCGGGTCGTAGACGCCGCACGGCAGGTCACAGTGGGCGCGGACGGTGGTCCGGGGAGCGAGAACGCGGTGGAGCATGGGGCGACCTCCGGGACTGGGCGCTCGCGCCGTTCAACGCCGGGCGCCGATTTTCACGACGTGTGCGTCAAAAGTGTCGGTGCGCTGCGGCGAGGCTGTCAAACGGCGACCCGAGCGCGCCAGGCGGGCGTGGCGGGGCGGGCCGGGAGCACGGTCCCCGTCGAGCGCGATGGGGTGGCGCCGCCGCACGGATGGGACGCGCGGCCACGGGTACGATCCCCCCATGAGCCCGTCAGGCCTCGAGATCGAGCGCAAGTTCCGGCTCCGGGCCGCGCCCGGCGCCGCGACCCTTGCCGCGCACGGGGCGGCGGCCAGGCGCATCGAGCAGGTGTACCTGGCGCCTGAACCCTCGCCGTCGGCCGGGACGGGCGGCCCCGAGGCCGTGCGCGTCCGGCGGATCGAGTTCCCGGACGGCAGCGTCGCCTACCGCCGCACGGTGAAGCGGAGGGTCGGCGCGTTCAGCTTCGACGAGGTCGAGGACCCCGTCACCGAGGCGGACTGGACGGCCGCGCTCGCCTGCGCCGACCCGGACCGACGACCGATCCGGAAGACGCGCTACGTGGTGGGGCACGGCGTGCAGACGCTCGAGATCGACGTTTTCGACGGGCCCGCAGCGCTCGTGGTGGTGGAGGTGGAGCTGGCGTCCGAGGACGAGACTGTGGCGCTGCCGGCATGGCTCGGCGAGTGGCGCGAGGTGACCCGCGACCCGCGCTACCTCAACATCTCGCTCGCGCGCCGGGATGCCGAGGTGCCGCCGTTCGACGGGTGATCGTCGACCGCTGGCCCTGACGTTCGCCGCGCCGCGGGTCGCTCAGCCGTGGGCGACCAGGTAGTACAGCAGCACGAACAGCGCACTCGCCACGAGGAACCCTGCGCTGATCCCGGCCACCAGCAGCGGCAGCCCGCCCCGGTCGCGCACGGAGCGCCGGATCGCGTCCTCGCCGAAGTGGAACGCGGACACGTCGAGGTCCTGCCAGCGCTCGAGGTCGGCGTACAGCTCACCCGCGTCGGCGTAGCGCTCGTCCGGGTTCTTGCGCAGGCATTTGGTGACGATCCCCTCCAGGGGCTCGGGGATGTGCTTGTCGATCTCGCGCAGGGACGGCAGCGGCGCGTTCACGTGCTGCGCCATGACCGCGAGCGGGTTGTCGCCCTCCCATGGGACTCTCCCCGTGAGCATCTCGAACAGCATGATCCCCAGGGCGTACACGTCGGTCCGGGCGTCACCGCGCTTGCCCTCCACCTGCTCCGGGGCCATGTAATCGGGCGTGCCCATCGTGGACGTGAGCCAGCGCCACGTCAGGCGGCGGGCACCGGCCATGAGCGCGATGCCGAAGTCGGTGACGACGACGCGGCCGTCGGCCGCGACGAGCACGTTCTCGGGCTTGAGGTCCCGGTGGCTGATTCCGTTGGCGTGCGCATGGGCCATCGCCGCCGCCAGCTGCGTGGCGATGTCCACGGCCTGCGGGATGGCCAGTCTGCCGGCACGACGCTCCACCTCGCGCAGCGTCGTGCCGTCGACGTACTCGAGCACCAGGTACGGCCGCGAGCGGTCCTCGCCTAGGTCGAACGAGTGCTGGATGCCCGGGTGGTCGAGCCTGCCGGCGATCTCCACCTCTCGGCGGAACCGGTCGAACGCCCCGACATCGCCCATCAGCGCGTCGTGGGGAACCTTGATCACCACGCGCCGGCCACCCGGCTCCTCGGCGAGGTAGACGTCCGAGAAGGCGCCGTGGCCGATGGCCTCGACGATCGTGAACCGGTCGAGCGCCTCGCCCGCCGCGAGCGCGCCCGTCGTCATCGGCGCCACGGGAGGCGCCAGGAAGTCGTGGAGGGTTCCGGGCCGCCGCCGATGGCGGTCACGCGCAGGGCGATCACGCTCGCATTATCGTCACCGCCGGCGCCCGCCGAGCGGGCCACAAGGTCCGCGACGCCCGCGCTCAGGTCGCCCGACAGCGCCGACAGCGCCTCCCAGCTGGTGACGCAGCTCCACAACCCGTCCGAGCAGAGCAGGTAGGCGTCGCCCACGAGCGGAAGGCTCGCCCGCTCGTCCACGCGGACCAGCAGGTCGCCCCCGATCGAGCGGGTGAGGAGGTGGCGGCCGGGGTGCGTGAGGACCTGCTCGGGCTTGATCACGCGCAGCCGGACCAGCTCGCGCGCCTGCGTGTGGTCATTGGTGAGCAGCTCCATGCCACCGCCGCGGAGGCGGTAGAGGCGCGAGTCGCCCACGTGGGCGACACTGCCGGAGCGGGCCGTCAGCGCGACCGCGGTGAGCGTGGTCTGGCCATTGCGGACGCCGGGCTCCATGCCGGCGCCGGGGTTCGGGGACGCCTCGGCCGCCCTGCGCCGCTCTCGGGCAGGGCGCGGCTCGGCGCCGACGGGATCGCGGTCGAACGCGTCGGGGTCCACGAGATCGCCGGCGAGGCACGCCTGGTTGGCGTCCTCGAACCCGGCTCGCATCAGCTCGACCGGCTTGCCGACGGCCTCGGTCGAGCCGAGACGCCGCAGCAGTCGTCCGATCGCGGTGCGACTCGCCAGCTCCCCGTGGCTGTGCCCGCCGAGGCCGTCGGCAACGGCGATGGCGATGCCCGGGCCCTCGAGCACCGCGCTGACGGGCTGGTCGCTGCCCGGCGAACGGACCGAGGCCAGCTCGCCGAGCACCGCCCAGCCCAGGCGGTCCTCGTTCTGATCGCGGACCGGACCGCACGCCGAAAGGGCGGCCATCTCCGCCCGGATCCAACCGTCAGGCAGGTCCCCGTCGGCGAGGGGGACCTGCCTTCGGCTCGAGATGGGCGGCAAGCCGGCCATCACCGCTCTGGTGCGGGCTGGGGCACGGCGGGCCGGGCGCTATGCAGGCCCCGCGCTGGTGGCCGACGGCTTGACCAGCAGGCTCCTCGATGCCGACCGGGAGGAGGCGATGATCCAGACGACGCCGACGGCCATCCACGCGGCGTCGAAGCCGAGCGCGACGAGCGTGTCGGTCTGGGTGCTGCCTCCGGCGCCGATCGAGAGGCCGATGACCGCGAACAGCATCGCGATGTTCGCCAACGCGCCCAGGACCGGCACCAGGACGTGCTTGGCCACGCTGCGCTCGGCGCGATGCCAGAAGGCGAAGACGACGATCAGGTTCGTCATGCCGTAGACGAGGAACGTGCCCACGTTGGAGGCGAGGATCGTCTGGAGCAGGTTGTCGGCCGAGAGCACCCCGTAGGCGCCGATGGCCGCGGACACGGCGGTGAGCGCGATGACGCCGTAGTGCGGCGTGGCGTACCTGCCGTGGAGCAGGCCCAGGATGCCCGGCACCTCCTTGTCGCGGCCCATGACATAGGTGATCCGGACACCGGTGTTGAGGCAGGCCAGCGTGGTGCCGACGAGGGCGACGAGCACGGTCGCGGCCAGGACGATCGTGAGCGGCAGGCCGGTCCCCCCGAGCATGCTGTCGCCGATGAACCGCATCATGTCGCCGATGGGCGCGCCGGAGGCCGCCGCAGCCGAATAGCCGCTGACCGCGGCGCCCGTCGCGTCGCTCGCGGTCAGGGTGCTGTTGACGAACAGGTTGGCGGACACGTACTCGAGGAGGTACGCGATGCCGCCCTGGATGGCGAGTGAGAGCAGGACGGCCCGGCGGACGTCGCGCTTGGGGTTGATCGCCTCGGCGCCGAGGGCCGTCACCGACTCGAACCCGACGAGCAGCAGGATGGCGATCGTGCCCTGGAACAGCACATTCGTCATGGAGTGCGGCAGGACCACCGACGCGATGCCGTCATGCGCGTAGCCGGCGTCGGGGTGGGTGAGCCGGAACGCGATCGCGAGCACGGAGAACGCGACCAGGGCCGTCAGCTGGATGACGTTGATCACGACCGCCGTCATGGTTGAGCCGGAGATGCCGCGGAAGGCGATGCCGCCGGTGACGGCCGCGAACAGGACCGCGACGCCCACCTCGAGCGGCGTCGACAGCGTGACCCCGAACAGGCCGAGGATGTAGACGACCAGGACGCCGGTGAAGGCGACCATGATCCCCGGGTAGATC
The DNA here is from genome assembly GCA_021812735.1 of Chloroflexota bacterium. Next base: position 9,892 of record JAKAMV010000010.1, read on the forward strand.
CAGTAGTAGAGGTGCGACACCCAGCCCACGATGAACTTGGCGAGGCGCGCGAACTTGTAGTGGAACGCCTCCTCCCGCTCGAGGAGGGCCGCTTCGGCGAAGTAGTACGAGGAGCCGGCCCCGGCGTTGGGGTACAGGTTGGCGAGTTCCGAGTACGAGACGGCGGTCAGGAACGCGAGGATGAGCGCGAACAGCAGTCCGGGCACCATGTCCATGGCCGTCGTCTGTCCGCCGACGGCCTGCAGGGACTGCGACTGGAACGTCGTCCACAGGAACGCTCCGGGGGCGATCAGCGCCATGGCGTTGATCGTCAGGCCGGTCAGGCTCAGCGTCCGCTTCATTTCGCCGGCGTCGGCCGCAGGCGTGGTCGGCGCGGTGGCCATCAGTCGATCGTCCTCCGTCGTCGGCGGTCGTCTACCGCCTTTGGCCTCGGATGCTGCGGGCTGCAGCCCGCCGATCACAGGGAGGAAGCCGGGAGAAGCGGATGCGGGAGGGTTGCGGTCGGCTTCTGTTCGGGCGGCGCCAACGCGACGCCTCCGTTGCGGGGACGTCGGCGCGGCGCACGAGGGCCCCGCCGCTACGGCCGGAAGGAATCGGCGCCCGTGACCCGAAGCGCGTAGCCGGTCGAGCGCACGTTCCTCAGGCCCGGGTGCCCCGCGCCGATCAGCTTGGCGTTGAGGTGCGTCAGGTGCGTGCGCAGCAGGTCGGCGTCCGCGTCGGGCCGGCCCGGCCAGACTGCCCGCAGGAGCGTGCGGTGGTCGGCGACATCGCCTCGGCGCAGCGCGATGAGGACCAGCAGCTCGAACTCGGTGGGCGTCAGCGCGAGACGCTGCTCCCGGACGCTGGCTTCGCGCCGGCCGGGGTCCACGACGAGTCCGTCCGGGAGCGGGCCAGATGCCGGCGGCTCGTTCGGACCGCCGGCACGCCGCAGCAGCGCCCGCAGCCGGGCGAGCAGCTCGGGCGGCCGGAACGCGGCGTTGATCACGTCGTCGGCGCCGGCGTCGAGCAGGGCCACCACCAGCCGGTCGTCCGGATGCACCGAGAGCGCGAGGATCGGCAGCCGGACCCGGCCGAGGATGCGCGGGATCAGCTCGATCGCCGGCCCGTCGCCCAGCCGTTCGCCCACGATGACGAGGTCGGGCGCCTCGTCGGCCACGCGCGCGAGGGCCGACGCGCCGCGGTACGCGGTGACGGCCTCCATCCCCGCCTCGCCCAGCACGTGGACGATCTCGCCCACCCGACTCGGGTCGCCGTCGGCCACCAGGACCCGGACGCGGGCCTCGCCCACGCGGGCCGCCCTGCGCGTCGACGTCCCGGCGTGCCCGGCAGGGCTCACGCGCGGTACCGCAGCGGCAGCGGCTCGCGCGGGGCCTGGACGGCCGGCCTGGACATGGTCGCCCTCCTCGCCTCAGCGCTCGCGGCGGTGCGGGCGCACCGCCCCGGGGCGCGCAGCGTACCGGGCGGGCGGCCGGAGGTCCATCCCGACGCGCGGACGGCGGGGTTGCGCCACGATTGCGGCCGCGCGGAGGCGTGCACGGCCGATCGCCGGCGCGAACCGGGACCACGCTGCTCCGGGCGGGTATGATCGGCGCGATGACCGACCGAGGGATCCCGAGCGCCGACGCGGCCGTGGCATGCCCGTTCGTCGCCTTCGATGACGACCGCGACGCGCGGTCCACGGCGCCGGACCACCGTCACCGCTGCTTCGCCGAGCCGGTGCCGGCCCCGCGCGCGATCGCCCACCAGGATGCGTACTGCCTGTCGCCCGCGTTCGCGGTCTGCCCTGCGTTCCAGGACTGGGCCCGCCGCGAGGCCGCGGCGGCGAGGCCCGCCTCGGGCGCGCCCGCCCCGGCGCCGCGGCCCAGGGAGGACGACACTTCCGGCCCCGTCCCGCTGCCTCCGGCCGAGCGGGAGCCGCGCCACGCCCCGTCCGACGCCGTCCCGTCGCTGCCGTCCCGGCGGGCGCCCGCGCGCGACTGGGCCGCTCCGCCGCCCTGGGTGTCGGACGCGGTGGAGCCTGGCGACGACCAGCCCGCGAGCGCCGCCCCGGGGGCCATCGCCGGCTGGGATGCCGGTGTGGTGGCGTCCGCCGGAGGCGCTCCGGGCCGAGCCGCGGGCCCTCGGCCGCGTGCCGACGACGAGTGGGGGGACGCAGCGCGCGGCCTTGCCGACAGCCCTGCCGCCCGCCTCGCCGGTCCCGACCGGGACATGCCCGCCCCCGCCCGGCCGACGACCTCGTGGGCGCCCCCTCAGGCGGTCGATGGGGAGCACGACGAGGCGGACGGCTACGCCGACGAGCCGGGCGCTCCTCTGCCCCCGCGTCGCCCCCAGTCCGCGCCGGTCAAGTCGGCCTCGTCCCGGCCCGCGACCGCGGCCCCCTCGCCGAGCCGGCCCGTCCCGCCGCCCCGCACCCCGTCGCCTCGTGACGGCGCGCGGCCGCCCCAGCGGGACGCCAGCGAGCTGTTCGGGCCGGCATGGGAGCGCCCGCGCCGCTACGAGGCCTACCCGTCGCTCAAGACGCGCGTCGGCCTGCCGGCCCTCGCCGGCATCCCGCGCCTGGCCATCGCGGCCATCGCGCTGGTCATCGCGGCGGTGTTCCTGTTCTTCGTCTCGCCGATGATCCTGGGCCTCGGCAGGAACGCCACGCCGGCCGGTTCCGGCCAGCCGTCGGCCGAGGTCTCGGCGGCGCCCTCCGACACGGCCCTGCCCACCGACACGCCCGCCCCAACGCCCACGGTCTACACCGTGAAGTCCGGAGACACCCTCAGCGGCATCGCGCAGCGGTACCACACCACGGTGAAGGCCCTGCTCGCGGCCAACCCGCAGATCAAGAACCAGAACGCGATCAAGATCGGCGACCAGCTCACGATCCCCGCCCCGTCGGGCTCGTCGGCGGGCGGTGCCGTGAGCGGCGCCTCGCCGACGGTGGTCCAGGGGGCGTCAGCCGGCCCGTAGCGCGCCCGGCCGCAGGTTGGCCCGGCTCCTCGGCCAGCGCAGCGCTCGGCGAGGGTGCGGGTCGCGGGCGCCTCAGCGCGTTCTGGGCGCCAGGTTGATCGAGGTGATCTTCCCCGCCTCGACGCGGAACTGGGCGTCGAGCGCCTGGCTGGGCGCGCCCGGCCGGACCACGATCAGGTCCGCCTGATAGGTGTTGCCCATGTCGCGCACCTCGCCCGGGACCATCTTGAGGCCCTTGTCCGCGCGCAGGAACCAGCCGCCCACCTGATCGATGCCGCGCAGCGTCCGCGAGTTGTCGCCGACGTGGACGCGCATCTCGCAGCGCTCGTCCATCAGCGCGACCGCGCCGTTGACGTCGCCGCTGTTCAGCAGCTCGAAGAAGATCTCCATGGTGTCGGTCGCTCCCATGGCGCCGAGTGTACCGGTGCAGGCCGCACCGCGGCGCGCAGGCCGAGTGACGGACGTCACGGCGCCGACGCCCGCCCGACCGAGCTAGCCCCGGGCAGTCCTTCCCCGTGCCCGGCCGAGGACGAGCCTGCCGCCGGGCTCGGCCAGCACCTGGGGGATGGCCGGGCGGCCGTTGTAGCCCATCGCCATCGAGGCCCCGTAGGCGCCGGCGTCCGCGATGGCCACCAGGTCGCCCCGGCGCACGGGCGGCAGGAGCTGGTCGCCGAAGGTGTCGGTGCCCTCGCAGACGGGGCCGTCCACTCGGGCCGGCCCGGACTCCTCGGTGCCGGCGCCGCCCGGCTCCACCGGCCTGCCGAGCGCCGTCAACGCTGCCACCCGATGCCGGGCCCCGTAGAGCATGGGCCGGATCAGCTCAGTCATGCCGGCGTCGACCACCACCACGCGTCCCCAGCCGGTCCGCTCACGCACGTGGAGGACTCGCGCGACGATCACTCCCGACCGCGCCACGAGGAAGCGGCCGGGCTCCGTGGCGAGGCGCGCGGGTCGCCGCCCGGCGGGGACGGCCGCGAGCAGGCGAGCCGCCTCCTCGGCGAATCGGCTGGGCGAGGGCACCGCCCCTGGCGTCCCGACGGGGAAGCCGCCGCCGACGTCGAGCGTGTCGAGGTCCGCGCGGCTCGCTGCTAGCAGCGCGAACAGGGCGAGCCCGCGCCGCACCGCGTCGCGCCAGGCGTCCACCGCACCCAGCTGCGAGCCCACGTGCAGGTGGAGGCCCCGGAGGCGGACTGGCCCGGCGTCGGGCGTTGCCGCGACAGCCGCGGTGAGCTCGGTTGCGGTCATGCCGAACTTGCTCGCCTCGTGGCCCACCGCGAGGCCGGCGTGCGTCTCCGGCGCAACCGCCGGGTTCAGCCGGAGGAGCACCTCGAGGGGAGGGCGCCCGTGGCCGCCGAGGCCGGCGCGTGCCGCCAGCGCGACCAGCGCGTCGAGCTCCTCGGCGCTCTCCACCGCAACCCAGCGCAGTGGCGCGCCCCCGGCCGCGGCCCGTACGGCTGCCCGCAGGTCCTCGGACGTCTTGCCGATCCCCTCGAGCGTCGTCCGTGCGTTCGGGATGCCCGCCCGCCGCGCCGCCGCCCACTCGCCGCGCGAGACCACGTTGGCGTCGAGGCCCAGCGCCCCCAGACGCTCGACCACCGCCGGCACGTCGTTCGCCTTGAGCGAGTACGCCCGCAGCCACGGGTCGGGGAAGGCCGAGCGCAACTCGGCGGCGGCGGCCTCGAGCGCGGCCACGGCGGTCACGCCCACGGGCGTGCCGAACCGGGCGGCGGCGGCGCGGAGCTGCTCGGCGGGGAGGGGGAGCGGCGCCTGCGACAGGGCGGCGTCGGGCCCGGCGAGGTCCACCGTCAGTCCTTGACGACCAAGCCGATGACCGTGGTCAGGATGCCCAGCGCGATCGACGCGATCAGCGCGGTCCAGATCACGTCGAGGGTGAGCCCGCCCCCGGGCCAGCCGGCGATCGTGAAGCCGACCTTGAGGTAGCTGTCCGAGGCCCACGCCACGCCCATGAACAGCGCCACGTTGATCACGATGCCGAACAGGCCCATGGACAGCAAGTTGATCGGGAAGCTGAGCAGCTTGACGATCGGCTTGACGAGCCCATTGGCAACCCCGAACACGGCCGCGATGATGACCAGGTGGACGATGTCGCCGTCGTACTTCACCTGCGGCAGCAGGACGGTGAGGATCGCGAACGCGATGGCCGTGGCGGCGATGCCGAGGACGATCCCCTTCATGCGGCTCCCTCCGAGCGGTGGACGACGCGCCCCCCGACCAGCGTGGCGATGGCTGTGGTGCCGATGATCGCAGACGCGTCCGCGACGAGCAGGTCCCGGTCCAGCACGGCGAGGTCGGCGTCGTACCCGACGGCCAGCCGGCCTCGTCGGTCGTCCTCGAACGCCGCATGCGCGCTGCCGGCGGTGTAGGCCCCGATCGCAGCCTCGATCGTGAGGCGCTCGTGGGGGAGCCAGCCGCCCTGGGGGTCGCCCGCAGCCGTCTGCCGCGCGACCGCGTTGTGGATCGCGATCCACGGGCTCCACGGCACCACGGGCCAGTCCGACCCGAACGCGAGGGGCGCGCCGGCGCGCTGCAGGGTCGCCCACGCCCAGGCGCGCGACGCCCGCTCGGGGCCGATGTTCGCCGCCCACAGGTCGACCTGGTTGGGCGACGGGTCCGCGTGGAACGGCTGCATCGACGCCACCACACCCAGCGTGGCGAAGCGGGAGATGTCGGCCGCATCCACGGTCTCGATGTGCTCCACGCGGTGGCGGCGCGGATGCGCGCCCACACTGGTGCCGAGGCCGCGCGGGTCGCCCGTCCAGGCGCCGTTGGCGCGCGCCGCGTGCGCGTAGGCGTCGAGCGCCATCCGGACGCCGCCGTCGCCGATGGCGTGGGTCTCGACCTGCCAGCCTCGCCGATCGGCCTCGGCCACGTGGCGGTTGAGTCCCTCGGGCGTCCAGTTCGGCAGGCCCAGACTGTCGTCGCCCTCGTAGGGGGCCAGCAGCGAGGCGGTCCGGGCCTCGATCACGCCGTCGGCGAACGCCTTGAGGATCCCGCCGGAGAAGTGGTGGCCGCCACGCCGCGGGAAGGCCTCCGCCTCGTACGCGTCGAGGCGGTCGCGCCACTCCGCGAACGAGATGCCGTGCGAGAGGTCCAGGGCCGTGCGCACGCGGAGCGGGAGCGCGCCCTCGTCGGCCAGGCGGGCGAAGAATCGGAAGTTCTCCAGGTCGCCCATCGCGTCCTGCACGGCGGTGATGCCGTCGCGGTGGAAGCGCGCGATGGCGTCGGCGACCGAGGCCCGGTCCTCGGCCTCCGTCGGAACGGGGATGACCGCATCCACCAAGTCCTGGGCGTCCTCCTTGAGCACGCCGGTGGGCTCGCCATCGCCGTCCTTGACGATGACGCCGGTCTCGGGGCCCACGGTGTCGCGCGTGATGCCCGCGGCGTCCAGCGCCGCCGTGTTGGCCCAGCCGGTGTGGCCGTCATAGCAGCGCAGCCAGGCCGGGCGGTCGGGGACGACTGCGTCGAGCATCCGGCGGTGGGGGAGTCCGCCCTCGAACGCCGAGTAGACCCAGCCGCGACCCCGCACCCATGGCCGACCCGGGTGGGCCGTCGCGTGCCGCGCCACCGCCGCCAGCGTCCCGGCGGCGGTCTGGATGCCGAACAGGTCGGCGTCCGCGAGCTGCCTGGCGCCGTAGCGCAGGTGGAGGTGCGCGTCGTCCAGGCCCGGGACCACGAGGCCGCCGCGCGCGTCGATGACCTCGCCCGAGCGGTCCAGCTCGGCATCCACGCCGATCCGCGCGATGCGCCCGTCCTCCACCCGCAGGGCGGTGGCGCCCGGGCTGCCGAAGATCTGCCCGTTGACGATGCTGAGTCCGTCCGCCATGTCGCCGAGTGTACGCGCGCGAGCGGCGGCGCCTGCGGGTCTCGGCGCCGTGCGGGCGACGGCCCGCGGGGAGGCCGACGACCCCCCAATGTGCGGCAGCCCGCCGGCGTGCTGCCGGCGGGCTGCGTCTGCGGGGGCCTCAGTAGGCGACGGTGCTCGACTCCTCGGTGATCCACACCTGCGGCGCGCCGTCCACGCCAGCGCGCGACATCGCCTCGGGGAGCGAGGGGTCGGCCGCGAACGCCTGGGCGCCGGCCAGGGTGGCGAAATCGTTCACGATCACGATCGAGTTCGGGTCGCTGACCGAGCGGGTGACAGTGTGGCCGGTCGCCCCGTGCCTGCGGCGGATGTCGCCATGCTCGGTGAAGACGGCGAACCACCGGTCGTAGTCGGCGACGTGGTGCTGGACGATCACCTTGGCCATCTCGGGACGCTCCTTGTGCCCTGATCCCTCGACCGGCGAGGCGCCGGTGATTAGGCGCCTAACCATATCGTTAGGTCACGAATTGTCAATACCCTAAATATGGCTAAGATTCCGGACATGGCCAAGGTCACCCTCGCCGACGACTTCTATGACCAGACCCCGGAGGGGAACCGGCTCGCGACCGAGGCGGTCATGAACACGATCCGCACCGCGGACCTGCTGTTCGACCAGATCGGCCGGCTGCTGCGGCCGCTGGGCGTGAGCTCGGCGGGCGGCCTGATCCTGGGCCAGCTGCGCGACCGCGGCCCGATGTCGCCCTCGGAGCTCGGCGAGCGGCTGATCGTGACGCGCGCCACCGTCACGGGCGTTGTGGACTCGCTGGAGCGACGCGGCTGCGTGCGGCGCGTGCCCAACCCCAGCGACCGGCGGGGGATCATCGTCGAGCTCACGCCCGAGGGCCTCGAGGTGATCGCCCAGGTGCGAACCCTCATCCACCGGCACGAGCGCGACTGGATGAGCGTGCTCTCCGACGAGGAGAAGGGGCTGTACGTCTCGCTGCTGCACCGCATCCAGACCAGCGTCTCGACCGAGGAGTAGCCCGCGTCCGGGGGCCCCGCTAGACTCCCCGCGACTCACCCACGTCCCGGAGATGCCGTGACCGCCTTCGACGACCTCGCCGCGCGATTCCTCGACGACCTGTTCGCCGCCGACCCGGTAGCGGCGACGATGGCGGGGGACCACCGCTTCGACGGCCACTGGCCAGACACGTCCGAGCGCGGCCGGCTGGACCGCCTGACCCTCTATGACCGCTGGGCGGGCAAGTTCGCGGCGCTCGACCCCGCGGCGCTCACGACCGACGAGCGGATCGACCGCGACCTCGTGCTGGGCGAACTGGCGCGCCGCCGGTTCCTCGAGGCCGAGTTGCGCGAGGATGCTTGGGACCCCCTGGGCTGGGTCTACCTGATCGGCGGCGGGCTGCACGCGCTGCTCTCGCGGGACTTCGCTCCGCTCGGCGTGCGCCTGTCGGCGTTCGCGTCCCGCCTCGAGGGCGTGCCGCGGATCATCAGCGACGCGCAGGCCGTGCTCGGGTCGTGGCCCATCCGACCGGTGTCGCGACTCCATGCGCGCGTGGCGGGTGAGCGGATCGATGGCGTGGCGGCGCTGGGCGATGAGGCGGTGGCGCTGGCGGAGGCGGCGGTTGACGACGCTGCCGCCGCGACCGTCCTGCCACGGCTCCGCGCCGCCAATGCGACGGCCAAGGAGGTTCTCGGCGGCATCGGCGCGCACCTCCGGACCGACGTCGCGGTCCACGCGTCGGGCCGGGCGGAGCTGGGGCGCCAGCTGTTCGCCGCGAAGCTCCGGGCGACGCTCGACGACCCGGACGCCACGCCCGAGGCCCTCCTCGAGCGTGCCGAGCGCGAGTACGCTGCCGTCCGGGCCGAGATGGTCCGGCTCGCCCGCGACCTCTGGCCGCAGTGGTGTCCGGGGCGCGTCGCGCCGAGCGACGAGGGTGTGCTCGTGCGCGATGTGCTCGACGTCATCGCCGTGGAGCACCCGCGCGCCGACGAGCTGGTTGATGTCTGCCGCGGCCTGGTGGCCGACATCGAGGCGTTCTGCCGCGAGCGCGACGTCGTCGGCCTGCCAGGCAAGCCCCTCGAGGTGCAGTGGACCCCGGAGTTCATGCGCTCCTTCGCGGGCGCGATGCTCGACACGCCGGGGCCGCTCGACGCGGTCCAGAAGGCGTTCTTCTCCATCACGCCCGCCCGCCCGGAGTGGGGGCCCGACGACGTGGAGTCCTGGCTGCGCGAGTTCAACGGCCGCCAGCTCAAGCTGCTCACCATCCACGAGGCCGTGCCTGGCCACTACCTGCAGGGCGCCTACTCGAACCACTCGGGCGCCTCAGTCGTCCGGCGCGTGTTCGGCTCGGGGCTGTTCGCCGAGGGCTGGGCGGTCTACGTCACGCAGGTGATGCTCGACCGAGGCTACGCCGGCGACGACCTGGCGCTGTGGCTCCAGCACTGGAAGTTCTACCTGCGCGCCGTCGTCAACACGATCCTCGACGTGCGGATCCACTGCTTCGGCATGACGAGCGAGGAAGCGCTGGCGTTGATGGTGGACGGCGCGTTCCAGGAGCGGAGCGAGGCAGGGGCGAAGGACGAGCGCGCGCGGCTCACGGCGACCCAGCTGTCCACGTACTTCGTGGGTTCCATTGGCTGCTGGGACATCGAGGACGAGGCGCGTCGGCGGGCCGCCGAGGCGGCCGGGGCGGGACGGGCCGCCGTGCCGGTGCCGGCCCTGGCGGGCGGCTACCCGGCAACCCCGGGCTTCGACGAGCGGGCACACCTGGAGGCGGTCATCTCCCACGGCGCCCCGACCATCCCGCTGCTCCGCCGGATCCTGCTCGGCAGCGGCTGACCCCGCCTGGCGGTCGGCACGGGGCCGTCGCCGGCCCGGCGCCTACCGCGTCTTCTTGCCCCCGCCCTTCTTGCCCCTGGCCCGCTTCTCCTTCAGCTTCTTCGCCGGCCGGCCGGGCTGGACCGCGGGTGCCGGTTGGGGGGCGGACTGCGGCCCCGGCGCTGCGCTCGGCCCCGGCGCTGCGCTCGGCCCCGGCGCTGCGCTCGGCCCCGGCTCGGGCTCGGGCTCCGCCGCGCCTGCGCCGAACAGCTGGTCGCGCAGGCGGTCGACTCGGTAGTCGGAGAGCGTCGCCGCCCGCTCGATCCGCGCGAGCACCGCCTCGGGGTCGGGTGCTCCGGCGCGCTCGGCCACGGCGCCGAGGGCCTCGAGCCGAGCCGCCCATGCGCACAGCTCGCCGAGCGACTCGCCGTGGAACCACGCCACGCCCTCCCAGTCGTTCACCCGCAGGAACGGCCGCACGACCGGGTGCGACAGCCAGCGGTCCACGAGCCGGAGCGGCACCGCGTCGGCTGGCCCCATCACCATCGACGGCACCGGCAGGTCCACGAGCAGCCGCACGCGCTCCGCCGCCCACCAGGCCGCCGCCTCGTCGAGGCCGCGGCGCCGCAGCCCCTCGGCGACGACCGGTGCCAGGCGCAGCTCGTCGAACCAGGCGCGTGACGTCGGACCCGCCATGGCCCCCTCGGGCAGCGAGCCGAGCGGCGCCAGCAGCGTCCACACCCGCAGCGCGGCGGCCTGCGACGCGTCCTCGAGCCCGGCCGCAACCGCGTCAGCGGCCGCCCACCGGGCCACGACCCGGTCCACGACGGCCGCGCGGTCGCCGACCGTGCCGGTGGCCTCCGCCACGGTGTCGACGACACGGGCAACGGCCGGGCGCGAGGGGGCCTCGATGACCGCCCGGACCGCCTCGTGGACGGGGGCCAGCTGCAGCTCGCGCAGCGCCGTCTCGAGCGACGGGACGCCGCGGCCCTCGAGACGCGCCGCCAGCCGCGCCCACACGCCCGACGGGTCGTGCATCTCGCGCAGGCCCAGGTACACGCGGGTCTCGTAGGCGCGCAGCTCAACGTGCAGGCCGCGCTCCCGGAGCTCGGCCACGGCCCGGAGGTACTCCAGGCCGGCGCGCTCGTCCCGGAACGTGATCCAGCGGTTCGTCGCGTCGCCGTCCGCGAGGCCCAGGCCCTCGGCCAGCGTGCGCCGGACGAGGCGCTTGGAGCCGTCGGGCTCCTTGACCGCGCAGGCGGCCGAGCTGCGGATCCAGCCCGAGGAGTCGCCGAAGCGGTTGTGGTACACGACCAGCGAGCGCGACGCGCCCGCCCCGTTCGAGAACGCGAACACGTTCTCGTCGACGCCGCCGAAGTCGTGCTCGAAGTCGTACAGCAGGAAGTCGCGCGCCTCGGCGAAGTCGCCGCGGCGGTGGAGCAGCGGGACGATGTCGCGCTCGTGGCGGCGGGTCAGCCACTCGTCGGCGCTCTCATTCCAGCTCGCCTGCCGGAACTCCATGCCGTACTTCTCGGCGAACCCCTCGAACTGCCCGTGGCCGATCAGCGGCAGGCCCGGCAGCGTCGCCAGCAGCGTGGCGACGCCGAAGTACTTGTCGCCCTTGCCGAACTGCTCGACCGCGGTCTTCTCGTCGGGGTTGTTCATGAAGTTGACGTACCGCTTGAGGATCTCGGGGTCGAACTCCAGGGTCTCCTTGAGCACCCGCCGATAGGCCGCGTTGTCCTCGTCGCGGAGCATGTGCATGAACGCGCTGTTGTAGACGCGGTGCATGCCCAGCGTGCGGACGAAGTAGCCCTCGAGCAGCCAGAACGCCTCGGCCAGCAGCAGCGTGTCGGGCACCTCGGCAGCGACCCGGTCCACCACCTCGCGCCAGAACTCGCCCGGCATCGCGGCGTCGAACTCCTCGGCCGTCAGCGTCCCGAACTCGGCCCGGGACGGGATGGCTCCGCCGCCCTCGCCGGGTGCCGGGAACCACAGCCGGCGCACGTGCTTGCGCGCCAGCACCATCGCCGCGTCGAACCGGATGACCGGGAAGCGGCGCGCCACCGCGAGGATGGTCTGGATCACCTGCTCCCGGACCGCGGCCTGGCTGAAGTCCAGCTGGGCGGTGTCGTTCCACGGGAAGCTCGTGCCGTCGTTGCCGTGGTAGACGTAGCGCCGCTCGCCGGTCCAGCGGTCGTGCCACTCGAAGGTGACCGCCGCGTCGGAGTTGTCCCAGTAGTGGTCCTCGATGCGGACCTCGACGCGCCCGTAGTCCGCCAGGTTCTCGCCGCCGTAGGTGTAGGCGGGGTAGGGCGGCTGGGGGAGCGAGAGGAACCACTCCGGGTGCTCGGAGACCCAGTGCGAGTCGATGCCCATGTGGTTGGGCACCATGTCGGAGGCCAGCCTGATGCCGCGCTGCCACGCCTTGTGGCGCAGCGCCTCCCAGGCGGGCTCGCCGCCCAGGTCGTCGGCGATCCGGTAGTCGTCGAGCGAGTACGCAGATGCGGCCGCGTCAGGGTTGCCGCGCCAGGCCTTGATCCGCTGGCTGGCCCGGCTGCGCTGCCACAGGCCGATCAGCCACAGGCCGGTGATGCCCCAGCGGGCGAGGCGGTCAAGCTCCTCGTCCGGGACCGCGTCCAGGGTGCGGATGTCGCGCTGGTAGGCCTGGCTGAGCTGGTCGAGCCAGACGTGGGTGCTCTTCGCGATGAGCACGAGGCGCGGCATCCAGTCCGAGTCGCTCGAGAACCGCTCCGGCTCGGCCTCCAGCCCGGACAGGTCCGGCCGCTCGCCCCTGCCGCCGGCGTCGCCGGCGCCGCCCCCGCCGAAGCGCAGGTGGAGGCCGCGCTCCTCCTCGGCCATGACGTCGAGCGTGAGCAGCATCCGGTCGAGCAGGGCCGCCAGCTTCTCGCCCAGCAGCGCGGACCAGTTGTCGCGGACGTAGCGCAGCTGGCCGGCGAGCGAGGTCGGGTGCGCCTGCGCCGGCGCGCGGAGCAGGGCGACGAGCGTCTCGCCGTTGGGCCCGATCGGCTGCCGGGCGCCATAGTGCCGCTCGAGCGCCGCCATCGACACGTCCCGCTCCTGGCGGGGGAGCGGCGCGTCGTCGACGAGCGGGATCAGCGGGCGGGCCGCCGGGTTCTCGTTTGCGATCCGCACGAGGAGCATCTCCTCGAGGCGGACCGGCTCCTCGGCCCCCAGGACGTCGGGAAACTCGTCGCCCACGGCATCGAGCAGCTCGGCAAAGTCCTCCTCGCCCAGCTGCGCCTCGACGGCCACGGCCGACTCGACCATCGACGCGGGCGGGTCCAGCTCGACGGCGCGCTCGACCAGCAGGTGGAAGATCTCGTGGAGCAGCTCGAGCGCCGCCAGCTCGCCGGCCTGCGCGGACGGGGCGCCAGCGGGCAGCGAGGCGTTGAGGGCGGCGACGACCCGGCGCGCAACAGGCAGGTTGGCGGCGAGGCGCCGCCGGGTCGGACCGTTCGCAGCCTCGAGGGCGGCGGGCGGCGCGGTCGTCGCGTCGAGGCGGAAGCGGCGACGGGCGGTCCGCGAGTAGGGCAGCGAGCGCATTCCGAGAGTGTCGCACGCAGGGGGTGCCTCGCGGCAGCGTTTCGTCGGTGGCTGGCGGACGTCGGCGACGCCCGCTGCGGCCCACCAGCCGGATCGAGCAGTCCGGAGCGCGGGCTCGCGTCAGGCGCGGCGCGCCTGCGTCCCGTCCGCCGCAGCCCGCTCGATGGCGCGCCGCAGGATCTCGAACGCCGCCGGGTCGAATTCGTAGCTCCACTCGCGCAGCCGCTCGGGGTGCTCGAAGCGGCTCTCGAGGCCGAGGGCCATCGCCTCGCGCGACAGCAGGATCACGTCCGCCTCGCGGTCGACGAGGTCCAGCTCAGCCTCGGTGTGGGCCACCGCGGACAGCAGCCGCACGTCCCCGCTGCTCGACAGCTGGAGCACCTCGGCGATGTTCTCCGCGCCGCGCTGCGATCCGCAGACGACGCCCACCTTCGACCCCGGCGCCAGGCGGCTGATCTCCTGGACGAGGCTCATGTAGCCCGGCCCGACCAGCATCGCCACCACCGGCACGCGGCCGGCCACGAAGGCCTGCGCCTCGTCGGCGTGGAAGGTGGTGGTTGCCACCAGGTCGTAGTGGTAGCGCTCGAGTCGGTCGGGCAGGTCGTCGAGCAGGATCGGGATGACCTCGATCCGCTCGGGGAACGCCTCGGTGATCCGCTCCGCGTCCACCTTGGCGTCGGCGGTGGTGCACTCGGCGAACAGGACGCGGAGGTGCGGACCTGGGCGTTTGCGCTCCGTGGCGGCAGTGAACATGGCCTGGGCCACCTCGTCGGGGGCGAACCCGAGCTGGGCGGCGCGACGGAGGGTCTCGGCGACGATCCCGGCCAGCGCGTCCGACTCCCGGCGGACGGGCGGGCGGTCCACGACCCGCGTGCCGGCCCCGTGCCGCCCGGCGACGTAGCCGCCGTCGGCCAGGCGCCGGTAGACCGCACGGATCGTGTTGGGGTTCACCCGCAGGGCGGCGCCCAGCTCGCGGACCGGGGGCAGGCGGGTGCCCGGCTGGAGACGGCCCGACTCGATCTGGTAGGCCAGCTGCCAGAAGATCTGCGTCGAGATCGGCACGTCGGAGTCGCGCTCGATGTCGAGCGCGTGCCTCGACGTGGGGATGGCAGGGGTGCTCGTTGCGGGTGAGGGTCCAGACGGTCCCGAATCGGTGCCCGCCGGTCCCGCCGTCCCGGGCCCTTCGGTCGCCGAAGACGGGCCGTTTCGGCTCGTTGACATAGCTGACTAGTCCAACTAACCTCGTGCTTGGCCTAGTTGACTATATCAACGCCCCGCAGCCAGGCCAGAAGCGAGCGCAACCGTGGAACTCCTGATCGTCGCCTTCGTTGCCATCCTTCTCCTCGGCGGCTTCGCCGCGCTGGCCTCCGAGGTCGGCGTCGACTCTCGCGACATCTCGGACGATCCACACCGCTCGAGCTACCCGGTCTCCCTGTCCTAGCGTCCTCCATCCTCCCGCGACCGTCCCGGACGTCGACCCACCCCCTCCTTCCGGCGTCCGAGATGGCTGGCCCCCGGCTTGCCGGGGGCCAGACGCGTTAACCGGGGACACGGTACCGCCCGCGGGCCGGCCGCGCGGGACGCGGTCGGCGGTCCGCAGCGCGCCGGGTGGTGCCCGCCCAGACCGCTGGGCGTCGGCGTCAGACGCGGCTCGCCCGCTCCTCGGCGTCCTTGTCGCGGGCCACCTCAACCGACTGGCGCACGGCGAAGCGCTGCACGGCACCCGGCTCGAGGCGGACCTGCCACGAGAGGAGCAGGGCCGAGCCCTGGTACACGCGCTCGAAGCCCGACTCCGAGTTCGAGATCGTCTCGATGGGGCTCCACCAGGCGTCCGCCGCGGGTTCGGGCCGCGCCGTCGCGGTCAGGCCCACCCAGTCGTTGCCGTAGCCGATGGCGTCCACGCCGGCGGCGGCGCCGGTCGAGTCGTGCGCGCAGCGATCGCCGCGGACGTCGTACCACGCCGACGGGTTGCCGCCGCCGCCCAGCAGGTGGATCCCCATCTCCACGCCGAGGCGCGCCTCAACTGCCGCCGTGCCCCGGTGCTGCAGCTCCAGCTCCACGATCAGCTCGGGGTTCTGGCGGCCGCCGGCCAGGCGGATCGTCTTGGACAGCGCCACCGGCTGGCCCAGGACGTTGCCCTCGCGGGACAGCGACACCTGGCCCGGTGCCAGGTGGTCCACCTTGAACTCGCCGTCGCGGAAGTCGGCGAGTTCGCGCTCGCGGGCGATCGCGTACTGCTCGGGGGTCGAGGCGGGATCGAGGAATCTGACGAGCGCCGAGCGCCGCTCGTGGTCGTCGTAGTGGAGCCGCCCCGAGAGGCCCGCCTCCTTGGTCATGACGATGTCGTGGATGGACGCCGGCGCGCCCGCGGCATCGGCGGCGCCCGCGGCATCGGCGGAGCCCGCGGCATCGGCGGCGCCCGCGGCATCGGCGGCGCCCGCGGCATCGGCGGCCTTCGCCTCATGCTCGCGCAGGATCTCGTGGTAGGCCTCGGGGCGCCGCCGGAGCACGGCGGCCATGGCGTGCCGCGCCGCCCGGATGTCCCACGCGCCGATGCCGGCGCCCTCGTTCGGCTTGACCGTCACCACCTGGCCGGGCTCGGCCAGATAGACCTCCGCCCGGCCGTCCATGTCGAGATCGGCGAACTTGGCCTCGCGGGCGAAGCCCAGGCCCGCGTCGGCGGCGTCCTCGGCCGCGATCAGGTGCTCGAGCGTCGCCAGCCGCATGTGCGAGATGTAGATGCCCCCGAACAGGCCGTGCCAGTAGCAGTCGTTGGACTGGCCCCGGTGGAGATGGTCGGCCGCCGCCTCCTTGGCCGTGCCGGCCGGCATGGCGTTGACCTTGGCCGACGTCCGCAGCATCTGCTTGTGCAGGTCGTTGATCTCGCGGTACTTGACCTGGAAGTTCCGCCAGAAGCCGCCGCGCAGCCACCGCGAATCCGGTTTGCGCTGCTCGATCGCGTCGTGGAGCAGGCGGTGGAACACGACGGTCTCGCCCGCGGGCAGCGCCCACTCGCCCATCTCCATGTACGAGGAGGTGGGCACGTACACGCGGCCGATGGGCGGCTCGCGCTCGAGCCACTCGCTGGGCGTCACGGTGGACAGCCAGGACGCGTTCGCCTCGAGCGCCTCGAAGAAGCGGTCCACCCAGCGCCCCTCGCCCCAGCAGTGGGCGTAGGTCGTGGGCCAGGCGCCGAACTTCTCGCCGTCATCGCCCATCATGCCCACCCGGTCGCCCGCGTCGGTCGCGTGGTCGCGCAGGTAGGCGATGACCGATTCGACCGTCCCGAACGGGATCCGGTAGCGCAGGCCCTGCTCGGTGCCGAAGACGGTGAGCAGCTGGCCCTGATCCTCGGTGGTGTAGGCGCCCCAGAGGTTCTCCTCCGGGATGGCAGCGGCGCGGAAGTGCTGGTCGTCGAGGATCGTCCACTGGTAGCCGGCGCTCACCAGCGAGGTGGGCAGGTCCGGCTCCCAGACGCGCTCGGCGAGCCAGGCGCCCTTCGGCCGGCGACCGGTGAGACCCTCGAGCGTGGCCGCCATCCGCGTCAGCTGGTCGATCCGGTCGTGCTCGGGCAGCGTGGCCAGGATGGGCTCGTAGAGGCCGCCGCCGAGGAGCTCCACCTGGCCGAGCTGCACGAGCACCCCCAGCCGGTCGAGGAACTGGGGCCGCTCGGCGGCCAGCCACTCGAGGAGGGGGCCGGTGTAGTGCAGCGAGAGGCGGACGCCGGGATGGCGCTCGAGCGCCTCCAGCAAGGGCAGGTACGCCTGGTCGTAGACCTCGGCGAATACCCAGCCGAAGTTGCCCACGGGCTGGTGATTGTGGATCGCCAGCGCGAGCGAGATCCGCGGGGCCACGTTGTCCTCCCTGGGGCCGGGACGGCGGGCTTGGTCAGCCCCGGCGCTGGTCGCCAGCGACGGGGTCAGCCCCTGCGGCCGGCAGGTATAGCCGCTCCACGTACTCGTGGAGCATGCGGGTGGTGGAGAAGCGCCAGATGGTGCTGGCGATCGAGTTGCGCATGAGCTGCACGAAGCGCCTTGGGATGCCGTCCTCGCCGCGCTCGTAGTAGGTGGGGATCAGCTCCTGCTCGAGGATCCGGTAGAGGTCCTGCGCGTCGGCCCAGTCTTGGGCGCCCTCGTCGGGGTTGGTCTCGCGTCCGCCGATGGCCCAGCCGTTGTCGCCGGTCCAGCCCTCGTCCCACCAGCCGTCGAGCACCGACATGTTGAGCACGCCGTTGGCGGCGGCCTTCATGCCCGAGGTCCCCGAAGCCTCGAGCGGGCGGCGCGGGTTGTTGAGCCACACGTCCACGCCCTGGACCAGGAATCGGGCGATCCGGATGTCGTAGTCCTCCATGATGAACACCCGGCCGCGGAGCTGGGGGCTCCGCGAGCGGCCGAAGATCTCCTGGATGACGCCCTGGCCGGGACGGTCGGCGGGGTGGGCCTTGCCCGCGAAGATGATCTGCAGCGGTCGCTCCTCGTCCCACACGAGGCGGGCGAGCCGGTCCAGGTCGCTGAACAGCAGCGACGCGCGCTTGTAGGTGGCGAACCGCCGGGCGAAGCCGATGGTGAGCGTGCTCGGGTCGAGGACCTCCTCGAGCTCCTCGAGGGTGGCGGGCGCCTCGCCGTGGCGGGCGAACTGGCTGCGCAGGCGGCCGCGCGCGAAGATCGACAGCTCCAGCTTCTGGCGCTGGTGCGCCACCCAGAGGTCCTCGTCCGGGATCTGCCCGACGCGCTCCCAGAAGCGGTCGGTGGCGCGGGCGTCGTCCATCGCGTCCAGGCTGGCGTCGGTGTGGCGCTCGAGGGCGTCGCGGATGGGCTGGCCCAGCCAGGTGGGAGTGTGGATGCCGTTGGTGAGGCCGAGGACCTCGTGCGGGGCGACGCCCTGCCAGGTGGCGTTGGCCGTGTGGCCGTGGAGCTGGCTCACCGCGTTGGCGCCGCTGGTCAGCCGGAGCGAGAACGCGGTCATGTCGAACTGGGACCCGTCGCGCTCGACGCCGAGGCCCAGCTCCAGCACGGTGGACAACGGCACGCCGCCCGTCCCCGGCCGGCCGTCGCCGTCGAGGAGCGGCCCGGCCACGCGACGGACGAGCTCCGTGTCGAAGCGCTCGTTGCCCGCCGAGACGGGAGTGTGGATGGTGAACACCGAGTTGCGCCGGACTGCGGCCAGCGCATCGTCCAGGGTCGCGCCGCCGGCGACCAGCTCGCGGGCGCGCTCGGCGAGGAGGAACGCGGAGTGGCCCTCGTTGAGGTGCCAGACGGCGGGCGCCAAACCCAGGGCGCGTAGCGCGCGCACGCCGCCCACGCCCAGGACCAGCTCCTGGTGGAGGCGCATCTCGCGCCCGCGCACGTACAGGATGTGGGTGATGGGCCGGTCCGAGTCGTCGTTGTCGGGGACGTCCGTGTCCAGCAGGAGCACCGGGACCCGGCCCACCTGCACCACCCACACGGCCACCTGGAGGTCGCGCTCGGGGAGCTCCACGCTCACCGTGAGCGGCTCCCCGAGGTGGTTCAGCGCCCGCTGGATCGGCAGCTGCGTGGGGTCGTAGTCCGGGTAGGCGTGCTCCTGGTGGCCGTCCGCGTCGATCGTCTGCCGGAAGTAGCCCTTGCGGTAGAGGAGCCCGACGCCGACGAGCGGCAGGGCCATGTCCGATGCGGTCTTCATGTGGTCGCCCGCCAGGACGCCCAGGCCGCCCGAGTAGATGCCGAGCGATTCGTGGAACCCGTACTCGGCGCAGAAGTAGGCGATCGGACCGTCCAGGTGGCGGCCGTGCTCCCGCGCGAACCAGTGGTCCGCGCCGTTGGCCATGTACTCGTCGAAGTCGCGCAGGATGGACGTGTACTCGGCGACGAAGGCCGGGTTCTCCAGCAGCTGCGACCAGGCCACGGGGCCCGCCAGCACCGGGACGGGATTGCGGTGGCGCGCGTAGGCGCCGGCGTCGATCCGCGAGAACAGGACCCGCGCCCGCGGGTGCCAGCTCCACCACAGGTTGTAGGCCATCCGCCGCAGGCCCTCGAGCTTCGGCGGCAGGCTGAATGACGCGCCGGGCGCGACCGGAATTTCGACGAGCGGTTCCATGGGCGCCTCATGATAGTGGAGGCCGCCGGACTCGTGAACCGGTTTAGTCCGACTGGCGCCAGCGCGCTTCGCTACGATCGGCCGATGAACATTCGTGTCGCGCTGCTCGCCGCCGAGTGCGAGCCCTGGGCCAAGACCGGCGGCCTGGGCGACGTCGTGGATTCGCTGGCGCGGGCCCTCGGGCGGCTGCCCCGGGGCGGCGACGCGCTCGCCGGGCCCGTCGACGTGCTGCTTCCCCGGTATCGGTCGGTGCCCGTGCCCGACACCGCACAGGCCGAGCCGCCGCTGCGCGTGCCCGACCCCGCCGGCGGTACTGACCTCACGGCGGTGATCATCGACGTCGCCGCGGACGGCTACCGGCTTCGGCTGGTGGACGTGCCGGCGGCGTTCGACCGCGACGGCTTCTACGACCACCCCGACGACCCGTGGCGGTTCGCCCTCTTCTGCCGGGCGGCGCTGGCGGCGCTGCGGCGCGACGGCACGCCGCTCGACGTCCTGCACGTCCACGACTGGCACACGGCCCCTGCGCTGCTCGAGCGGGCCCGCGGCGAGGCGGAGGGAGACCCGTTCTCCAGGCGGCTGGCCGTCTTGGCGACGGTGCACAACCTCGCCTACCACGGCTGGGTGCCGTCGGCCGGCCTCGGCCAGCTGGGCCTGGCGTCGGGCGATCCGCTCGCCAGCGGCAACCCGTTCGGGCTGGACCTGCTGCTCGCCGCGATCGAGCGGGCGGAGCTGGTCAACACGGTGTCCCCGGGGTTCGCGGCCGAGGCGCTCACCCCGGCGTTCGGCATGGGCCTCGACGAGGCGCTGGCTGCCAAGGGCGACCACTTCTTCGGGATCCTCAACGGACTCGATCCGGACGTGTGGGACCCCGGCGCCGACGATGCGCTCGCGGCGCCGTACAGCCGCGGCGACATGGCCGGCAAGGGCGCCTGCCGGGCGGACCTGCTGGGGCGGCTGGGGATGGACCCTGCGGATGACGGGGCGGTGGTGGGCTGCATCGGCCGGATGGACCCGCAGAAGGGCCTCGACCTCCTCGCCGACGCGGCACCGGGGCTGCTGGACGCTGGCGTCCGGATGGTGGTGCTCGGGGACGGCAACGCGGAGATCGCGGCGCCGTTCCGGGCGCTCGCCGAGGCCGCCCCGGATCGCATGGTCGTGGTGGAGCGGTTCGACCGCGGGCTGGCCCGTCGCATCTACGCGGGGGTCGACATCTTCGCCATGCCGTCACGCTTCGAGCCCTGCGGCCTGGGCCAGATGATCGCCCTGCGCTACGGGACGCCGCCGGTGGTGCGGCGCACGGGCGGGCTGGCCGACTCGGTGGCGGACGTCGACGAACACCCGGGCCAGGGGACGGGCTTCGTGTTCGACGAGGCCACGCCGAGCGCCCTCGCCGCGGCGATCGACCGCGCTGTGCGCCTCCGTGCCGGCGACGCGACGGCGTGGGCCGCGCTCCAGGACCGCGCGCTGGCCTGCGACTTCCGGTGGGAGACGAGCTCCGCCCCGCGATACCTCGACGCCTACCGACGGGCGATCGAGCTGCGGCGCGGGTAGGCGCGGGTAGGCCCGGGTCGAGCGGCGTCGCGATTCGGTCGCCGCGGCCTCGCCACGCGATCCCGCCCGTGCGACACTCAATGCAGCCGAACCCGTCCCACGCAGCGGCACTCGCGCCGCCGGAGGCCCCGCATGCCGAAGCAGTTCGTCGTCCAGGTTGACAACAAGCCCGGCGAGATGGCTCGCCTGGCCGAGCAGCTCGCGGCGCGCAACGTGGACCTGCGGGCGATCGGCGGCGGCGGCCTCGGCGCGACGGGCCACTTCATCATGACCACGGCCGACGACGACACGGCCCGCCAGGTGCTCGAGGACGGCGGCTGGACGTTCATCGAGGGCGAGTCCCTGCTGGCCGAGGTTGACGACCGGCCGGGTGGCATGGCCCGTCTGGCGCGCGAGCTGTCCGACGCCGGCATCAACGTGCTCGGCCACCTGTTCATCGGCCGCTGGAGCGACCGGGCGACATTCGCATTCGTCGTCGACGACCCGGAGAAGGCGCGCCCGATCCTCGAGCGCCGCTGACCTCCTCAACCGGCTCGCTGCGGGCCCGTCGGCGGGCGCCAGTGTGCCGAGGCTGCCGGCTGCCCTGTCGGCAGGGGAGGAGGTGTCGCGGTGCGGGTTGGGATCATCGTCCCTGCCCGAGCTGGCGAACAGCCTCGTCCAGTACAAGAGGAGGTGTCGCGGTGCGGGTTGGGATCATCGTCCCGCAGGGCTGGACCGGCGAGTACGACGGCTGGGACCCGTCGCGGGCCTGGGCACGCACCGTTGCGGTCGCACAGGAGGCGGATGCGCTCGGCTTCGACTCGATCTGGCTGTTCGACCACGTCGAGACGGAGCCCGTGCCCACAGACGAGATCACCTTCGAGCCGTTCGTCGGCCTGACGGCCCTCGCGGCGGAGACCGCACGCGTGCGTCTCGGGCACCTGGTGCTGTGCGCCGGCTACCGGAACCCGGCGCTGGTGGCCAAGATGATCGCGACGCTCGACGTGGTGTCGGGCGGCCGGGCGGAGCTGGGCCTCGGCGCCGGCTGGAAGCAGGACGAGTTCGTGGCCTACGGCTGGGGCTTCCCGCCCCTCCGCGAGCGGATGGCCGGGCTCGAGGACGCCCTCGAGATCGCCAACCGGATGCTGGGCCCGGATCGCGCGACCTACGTCGGCCCAACCGCCCGTGTGGAGGATGCGATCAACGTGCCCCGCGGCCTGCAGCAGCCGCGGGTGCCGATCCTGGTGGGCGGCAACGGCCCGAACCGGACGTGGCGGCTGGCGGCGCGCCTCGCCGACGAGCTGAACCTCGACTGGTTCACGCCCGCCGAGGTCGTCGAGGCGCGCCCGGTCATCGAGTCGCGCTGCGACGAGGTCGGCCGATCGCCGAGGACCCTGCGTCTGTCGGTGAACATCGGGCGGCCGCACTCGGAGCCCGAGGGCCGGCCGCGGGTGGACCTGCTGCGCGCCTACGCGGAAGCGGGCGTGGACCGCGTCATGACGCTGCTCCGGGCCTCGGCGGCCGACGAGGGCGCGCTGGAGCGGTTCGCGGACGACTGCGCCAGGGCGGGCTGCGAGCTCGACAGCTGAGGAGCGCCCGGCGGCCCCGCGCTCCGAATCACCGCCGCCGGGAGCGGCATGCCGTGCCAGTGGGGCCGCGCCGCGGGCGGGGCCGCGCTCCGGCGATGATGGGGCCAGCGCCGGCCCGACGGCGACGCCGGGCCGGCCGACCGTGCGCTCACGCCGCGACGGCGACCGCGTCAGGCTCGGGGAGGTCCACCAGGCGACGCCGCTCGTGGGTCAGGTCGCGCAGGAAGTGGGCCACGTTGGCGGGCAGCCGTGAGGGCGCCGCGAACGTCGGGCACTCGAGCCACATGGCGCCGTCGTGCGCGTTCAGGCTCAGCTGGGTTCCGCAGCTGCAGAAGGCGGGTCGCCGAAGGGCGTCCTCAACCGCGACAAGGATGGAGTCGTCGTGCATGGCACGGACCTCCCACCCTGGATCCTGCGCCGGTGCCCTGCGTGTGGCGGGGCGAGGTCGCACTCCCAGAGCATTCGCCGTGGCCCAACCAGTGTGCGCCGAGGCGCCGGATCCACGGCCCGGCCGACCGTGCGCCCCTTGGCGCCTTGGTCGTCGACCGTGGCTGAATCATCGGCGGCGGACCCCGTGGGGCACAAGGCCGTCCTGGGCACCGGCTGGGTTGCGGTTCGGAACGGGGCCCGGTCCGCGTGGCCCGCAGGATCGGGCCCTTGGTCAGGCTGGGCGGCTCGGTCGCCACCTCGCTCTGCATCGGGCGAGGTCGCACCTCACTTCGCATCGGGCAGGCCCTGCGTTCACACGGGGACACGAAGACAGGCTCCTGCGTCAGCGGCGGCCAGGTGCAGATGGTCATCGACTCGACGGTGTTCGACGAGACGAGCTTCAACGGCCGCACGGCCTGGAGGCGGCCAATGATGGTGTACTTCTCTGGGGAGGCAAGAGACCCGAACACCGACGTGCCCGGACTGGCCGGGTCCAAGTTCGACTGGAACACCATGAGCGCACAATTCGTGAGCAACAATGGGTGGAGTGACGTGTACGGGCACATCACGCTCTTCTCGCTGGTGACGAACTCCAGGTACGCGACCGACGCCCCGGCGTGCGACCACGACCGGTCCTGGACGGCGCAGCCATGAGCCGCCTCCTATCTGCCGTGACGGCGTTGGCTGCCGCCGCGGCCCTGGCGGCGTGCTCGGGAGCTGGCGCGCCCGCGGTCGTCCAGGCGCCGGACGTGACGCTGCCGCAGGCCGTGCCGCTCGCTGTGTCGCGGACGGTCCCGAACACTTTGGTGACCCTCGACCCGCCGGGGGTGACCGTCGCCGCTGCGGCGGCCGCAGGCGCGTCGAGCGCCGCCGCCTTCGCACTCTGCGGCAGCGGGTCGCGTACTGCGGCACGGGGGCGCCCGCCCGGGTCGAGCTGGCCCGCGTCACGGACCCCGCCTGGGGCGGCGCGAGCTCGACCGGCGGGGCGCTCCGGGCAGTGCTCGTGTGGGCCCTCACGTGGGCGGGCCAGGCCTGTCCGCCCCTGGAGGGCGCGCCCGGCGCATCGACCCCGAGCCCGGCGGCGGCGCAGCCGACGCGGGCCGCCGACTGCGAGCAGCTGACGCTGGTGGACGCGACGACCGGCGCCTACATCTACAGCCTGCAGTACTAGCCCGGAACGTCGACTGACGATCCGGCTGGGGGCCCGCCCGGCCCTGACGACTGCGGGGCCGGGCCCACACGTCCCGAAGGAGCCCAGCGGCGGCGACATCGGCGCGGGCGATCGACAACTCGCCGGTGAGGGCCCGCGGGGCTGGAGTCGGCCGGAGACCCGGGCTGGCCGCTGCCCCTCTGCTATCGTGTCGCCGCCGGGCGGGAGTAGCTTAGCCCGGCAGAGCGGCAGCCTGTGAAGACCCGGATCCTCGAACCGGAGCAGCGCCTGAAGGACTTGGCGAACTCCACGTTGCGCTGAAACCGGCCGCCAGGCGGGGGAGACCACGCAGATGCGTCGTCGACTGTGATGGGACTCAGTGGTCGCGAGCGGGGCCGCCTCGTGGGCCTGCTGTTCCTGGCCGTCGTCATCGTGGCGGTCGGTCTGCTCATCGCCGGCTACGGCGTGGCGGTCGGCGTCGGGGCCCTCGTGGGCCTTGTGCTCGGGTTCGTCGCCGGGACGTTCGGGCTGCTGTGGCTCGGGCGTGGGTCCGGCCGCTCGATCACGTTCGGGGGCATGGCGTGGTCGTCCCTGTCCGAGGAGCCAGCCGCCGAGCTCATGGCGGAGGTGCGTGAGCTCGGCGAGCTGAGCGGCGTCGACACGGGCCCGCTCCTCTCGGTGCTGCCGGTGCTGGCGAGGGCCGAGGCAGGGGGCCTCGAGGCCGAGCTGGTCACGGTCGAGCTCCACGAGGCGGGCCTGTCGATGACGCTCGACGTCGCCAGCCGGCCCGGCACGGTGCCGCCGGCCTCCATGGCGCTCGTCTCGGTGGTCGACGACGCGGGGACGTCCTATCGCGCCGCGGCGCAGGGCCAGGGCGGCTCGCCGGGCCGGATGCGGTACGCTGTCACCGCGATCCCGGCGCCGCCGCCCAGGGCGACGCGGCTCGAGGTCACGGTCGAGCGGTTCCTCGACCCGTTCCCCGGCGGGCGCCGGCAGGCCACCGGCCCGTGGCGGTTCTCGGTCGTCCTGCCCGGGGGCGAGGGTCATCCTCGCCCCGCTTGACCGTGCGGCGCCCACCATCGTCATCACCTCGGCCGCCGGGCCGCCGCGCCGAACGAGGTCCACGCACAGCTGTGGGCGGCCCGCGAGCCGCACGCCGTCGCGCTCGAAGCTGCCGTCGGGGACTCTGCCGTCCGAAGGCGGGATCAGGAGGACGTTCCCGCCCCGGGCGACCGGCGTGAGACCGAGGGCAACGTCCCAGGCGCGCGGCCGCTCGATCCGTCCTGGGTCTGCGGTCAGGCCTCCCGTCCGGCCGCGTCCTCGACCGCGGGCAGCACGTGGGCCCGGTGCAGCGCCCAGCCGATCGCGGCTCCCGCGCCGACCGACGGCGGACCGGCCTGGCGCACGAGGAGCTCGCCCGCGGGCGTCTGGAGGCTCACGTCCGTGTGGCTGCCCCGGAACCGCGCGGCGAGCACGGTCGCCGGGAGCGGGCCGCCCAGCGACGCCCAGTCGGGGCGCACGAGGATCGCCGCGCCGGCGAGCACCGGGCCGTCGCCGGCGGCCCGCCCCGCGCCCGAGAGGCGCAC
>JAKAMV010000448.1 GCA_021812735.1 Chloroflexota bacterium
ATCGTCCCTGCACGCCACCGCCGGTCGCTGGCCGGGATTCTTGCTGGTGCGGTCACGCGCCATCCAGCGGACGAATCCTGGGAGGCTCTGCGCGCGGCCGCGGCTGCTACCCCTGACCCGGACCGCTCGATCTTCCCCGCGCCACCCGCCACGGATGAGGAAGCGCAAGGATCTCCGTGATCTCCGCGGACACATCGGTGCTGGTGCGCTACCTGGTCGGCTCTCCGCCCGACCAGGCCTCGCGAGCCGCACGGCTGATCGACGAGTCGGAAGGTCTCGGCGTCTCGCTGCTCGCCCTGGTCGAGTGCGCACACGTGCTGCGGACCCAATACGGCGTGAGTCGCACCGAGGTGGTCAACGCGCTGATCGGGCTCGTGCGGCGCGCAAACATCCAGGTCCTGGGCTTGGATACGGACGACGTCACCGATGCCCTGCTACGCGCCCGAGCCATCGTCTCATGCTCCATCCCGGACGCCCTGATCGCCATACAAGCGCGCGCGGCGCGCGCCTTGCCGCTGTACACGTTCGACCACGGCCTCTCGCGCATCGGGGTTCCCGTCGCGGAACCGTAACGTGCACCGCGCGCGAGCCGGGCCGTGCATACTGGGCGGCTGGACGCAGTGGCCCGACCGCACCCGCCTGCGGGCGAGGGGATGGGCACCTCCGTCAGCCGCGCGGCCACCCGGCCGCGCTCGACTGGCAGCTCGCGAGGCAAAGACGGCATGAATGCACTGGCGCACGCGCCGACCGTGGCCTGGGCCGGCGACGCGATCGAGATCGTCGACCAGACGAAGCTTCCCGATGCGCTCGAGATCCTCCGCCTGACGAACGTCGACGCGGTGGTCGATGCGATCTGCAGGCTGGCGGTGCGCGGCGCCCCGGCCATCGGTGGCTGCGGTGCGCTGGGCATGGTGGTGGGATTGGACGAAGCGCGCCCCTCGTCGGCGGAGCAGGCGCGGGCCGCCCTCGATGCGCTGGCGGCACGCCTCGGGGGCGCACGACCCACGGCCGTGAACCTTTCCTGGGCCGTGCGGCGCGTGCGGGACGCGGCCGCTGGGGAGCCGACGCCCACCGCCATCCGCGAACGGGCGCTCCGGGAAGCTCAGCGGATCGTCGATGAGGACCGGGAGGCGTGCCGGCGGATCGGCGAGTTCGGCCGAGTGGAGCTGCCGACCGCGACCACGATCCTGACCCACTGCAATACCGGCCGACTCGCGACGCTTGGCTGGGGGACCGCGCTCGGGGTCGTCTACGCCAAGGCGGCGGCCGGCGAGCCCGTTCGCGTCTTCGCCTGCGAGGCTCGCCCACTGCTCCAGGGTGCACGGCTCACGGCCTGGGAGTTGATGGACGCCGGGATCGACGTGACCTTGATCGTCGACAGTGCGGCGGCGGCGTTGCTCCATTCCGGAGCCGTGGACGCGGTTGTCCTGGGAGCCGATCGCGTCGCGGCCAACGGCGACACGGCCAACAAGGTCGGCACGTTCGCGCTGGCGGTGGCCGCGCGCCACGCCGGCGTCCCGTTCTACGTGGCTGCCCCGACGTCGAGCTTCGATCCAGCGACGCCGTCGGGAGATCAGATCGTGATCGAGGAGCGCCCGGCCGACGAGGTGCGTGCCTGGCGGGGCCACTACGCCGCCCCCACGGGCGTCAAGGTCTGGAACCCTGCGTTCGACGTCACGCCGCACGAGCTGATCACTGGGTTCATCACGGAGGTCGGGGTGATCCATCCACCTTTCTCGGCGCTGGCATCCGTCCGCACCGGGGCCCACCCATGACCGGGCCCGCCAGCTGGCTTGCTGCGCGCGAGCAGCTCGTCCTCTTCGGCCGACGGCTGCTGGCCGAGCGCCTGGTCTACTTCACGGCCGGCAACTTGAGCGTGCGCATTGCGGACGACCCGGAGCTCGTTGCGGTCACGCCAGCGAGCACGCCGTACGACACGATGCGGCCAGACGACATCGTGATCGTGCGCACCGACGGGCGAGTAGTGGATGGCGCGCGTCGGCCGACGAGCGAGCTCCCGTTGCATACCCTGGTCTACGCGCGGCGCGATGACGTCGGCGGGGTCGTCCATACACACAGCCCAGCGGCGATGGCCGTCGCGGCGATGGGGATCGGGATCCCGCCGATCCTGCACGGCCTGATCTCGGCCTGCGGCGGCGGGATCGTCACCGCGCCCTACGCGCGAGGCGGCACGGCCGAGGTCGCTGACTTCACCACCGCGGCCCTCCGCGACCGGAGCGCCTGCCTGTTGCGCAACCACGGCGTCTTGGCGATCGGGCCGGGCCTCGAGCATGCCTACAACGCGGCCTCCGTGGTGGAGGGAGCCGCCGACGCGTACCTCCGGGCGCTCGCGTTTCGGCCCGTGCCCCAGATCGCTCCCGACGAGGTCGAGCGGATCCGGCGCGAGCAGTGGGCGCCGGCCTGGTCCCGGCGGGCCGGGGCGCCCACGCACGGTGGCTAGGACCGGCTGGATGGACCTCCTCGACGCCGCCGGCGCAGTACTCGACGCCAACTGGACGGGGCGCTACACGCGGCCTTCGCAGGCGCTCTACCCGCACCAGTGGAGCTGGGACTCGGCGTTCATCGCGGTGGGCCGTGCGTGGTACGACGCTGAGCGTGCTCGCCTCGAGCTCGAGACGCTCTTCGAGGCGCAGTGGGCGACCGGGATGGTCCCTTCCATCGTCTTCGACCCGGCGGCTCCGGCGGACGCCTATTTCCCCGGCCCGGACGTCTGGCAGGCCGAGCGTTCGCCCGCGGCTCCGCGCGGTCGCGCGACCTCCGGTATCACCCAGCCGCCGATGCATGCCCGTGCGGCCCTCGAAGTCCATCGGCACGCACCTCCGGATCAGCGCGCCGCGTCCCTTGCCTGGCTGGAACGGCTCTACCCGCGCCTGGTGGCCCAACAGCGCTACCTGGCCACCGCCCGGGATCCGCGCGGCACCGGCCTGGCGGCGATCGTCCATCCCTGGGAATCCGGACTCGACGACTCGCCGGCCTGGGACCGCGATTTCGACCGCATCGCGGTCCCGCCCGGTGCGCTCCCGCCCTACCGACGCCGCGACCTCGACCGAGCTCCGGCGGCAGACCGTCCCACCGATGCGGACTACGACCGGTTCCTCTACCTGCTGACGCTCGCACGGGCGGTCGACTACGACGACGCCCAGGTGGTGGGCAGCGCACCGTTCCTGATCGTCGACCCTCTCTTCAACGCGATACGGCTCTGGTCGGAGCACGCACTTGCCGAGATCGCCGGGCTGGTTGGCGCGGACCCAGCCCCGCACCGCGCTGCGGCACGGCACATCCACGATGGGCTGGTCCGCGAGCTGTGGGTCGAGCGGCGCGCACGCTTCTGCGCCTGGGACCTACGCCGGGACCAGCGCGAGCCGGAGGACACGATCGTCTCGTTCGGGCCGCTCCTCGACCCGGATCTGCCGCCGCCGATCGTTGCGGCGATCTGCCGCGAACTCGAGTCGCCCTCGTTCCACCCGCGTCGAGGCGGCGTCCGCTACCTGGTCCCCACCTACGACGAGCGCGCGGCCGACTTCGACCCGGACCGCTATTGGCGCGGACCGGTCTGGTTGAACACGAACTGGCTCCTCTGGCACGGCCTCCGTCAGCACGGCCGGACCGACCTGGCCGACGAGATCGTGGCCAGCTCGGTCGAACTGGTGCGCCGCTCGGGCTTCCGCGAGTATTTCGACCCACTGGACGGCTCGGGACACGGCAGCGACCGGTTCAGCTGGAGCGCGGCGCTCTTCATCGACATGGTGCAGGCCAGTCGTGACTCGGCGGGTCCTGCCCTGCGGTAGGGTTGGGGCGATGCCACGCGAATGGGATGCCGCCACATACGATCGGGTCGCCGATCCGCAGGCGCGTTGGGGCGCCGAGGTGATCGGGCGGGTTGACCCGGCGGGTGTGACCCGCGTCCTCGATGCGGGCTGCGGGACGGGGCGCGTCACCGAGCGGTTGCTCGAGCGGTTGCCCGACGCCGCGTGCGTCGCGCTCGATGCGTCCGAACAAATGCTGGCGGAGGCGGGTCGGCGACTTACCCGATTCGGGGGACGCGTGACGTTCGTCTGCGCCGACCTCCGAGATCCGCTCCCGCTGGACCGCCCGGTCGACGCGATCGTCTCGACCGCGACCTTCCACTGGGTGCCCGACCACGCGGGGCTCTTCCGGCGCCTGGCGCAGGCGCTCCGCCCCGGCGGCCAGCTGGTCGCCCAGTATGGCGGGGTCGGGAACATCGCGAGCGTGGTCCGAGCGCTCGCGGAGATCGGCGATCCGCTCCCCGGGCGCTGGACGTACCCCACGCCTGAGGAAGAGCGTCGGCGGCTGGTGGCAGCGGGGTTCGTCGACGTGCAGGTGTGGCTCCAACCGGAACCGACCGCCTTCGAGGCGGGCGGGCCGTTCGAGACGTTTCTCGCGACGGTGATCCTGCGCGAGCACCTCGCGCTGCTGCCAGAGCCGGAACGGGCGGGGTTCGTGCGGGCCGTGGCCGCCCGGCTGCCGGGGGCGTGTCTCGACTATGTGCGGCTGAACGTGGTGGCGCGGCGGGCCTGAACTGCTGCTGGCGCCACCAGGTCCTGCTCGAAGAGGTCGCCGCCGCAGGTGATCAGATCGGCGCGTTCGGCGGCCGCTCGCTCGTCGCCGTGGCCGCTCGCTCGCCGCGTCCCGCCGACGCTCGCCTTGACCCGATCTTCACGCGCGGTGCCGAAGCTGTGTCTCGAGAGCGCACCGCCGGCTGGGAGATCCCGCCCGGCGAGCGATCGAACCACACTGGAGGCTTGACGCTATGAACGGCATTGGGACACGGACGATTCGGATCATCGCCGCGCTAGTCGGGGTCGCGTTGCTCGCGACGATCGGCGTCGGCGCGGCGACAGCGACGAGCGGGGCCACGGGGACGAGCGGCACGGGCGGTGCCGCGCTCCTCTCGCCGGCCGGCAGCACAGGCGCCGCGGCCATCACCACGGTGGCCGGCACGACGTCGGTGACCGCGAGCGGCCCCGGCCCGCGGCTGGTCCTGCGCGGCCTGATCCGCCGCGCCGTCAGCGCCGACGTGACGCTGAAGACGAAGGCGGGCTTCCGGACGTTCCGCTATGAGCGCGGGGAGATCACCGCCGTCGGCACATCGAGCGTGACGGTACAGACCGCGGACGGCACCGCGACGACCTTCGCAGTGACGGCGCAGACGCGGATCCGTTCGAAGGGACATGCGATCACCCTTTCGCAGCTGCGAGCGGGTGACCGCGCGACGGTCTTCGCAAGCGAGAGCAACGGCACCTCCACCGCGTACCTCGTGCGCTGCGTGCGGTCTGTCGAGCCCACCGCCACGCCCACGGCGACGAGCAACTCCTGAGGGGCGAGCCCCGTGGGACCGTGCCCGACGGGGTCAATCGAACTCGAGCGGCGCGGCCCGCACGATCCGGCGCAAGACGCGGAAGCCATCCGCGTAGGTGCCGGCGGCGTGGGCCGTGCCGCGCGCCAGTTGCTGCAGGCGCAATGTGGCCCCCAGCAGGCTCGCCGCCGTGCCCGAACTCGGGCCGGAGAGCGTCGGCGGCGGCGGGAGCGGGACCGTGAGGGCGAGCGCGTGTCGGCTCGGCGCCAGTGCCCCCAGCCAGACGGACGGCGTGCCGAGCTGGGCCAACTCGTCGTCGAGCAGCCTCAGGTACGCGGCGAGGCCGGGCGACCCGTCCGGCGGGACCAGCACGACCACGGCATCCCGTGGCCCCGCGGCTTCGATCGGACCGTGGCGAAACTCGCTGATGGTGACGCCCACGGCCTGGCGGTGGACCTTCTCGTGCCAGAGGAGCGACCCGGCATGGGCGAGGCCGGCGGTCGACCCGAGCCCCGCGATCCAGAGGCGACGCGCGGCGGTGAGGCAACCGACGGGAGCCGCGAGATCGACCCACGCGTCGGCGATCGCCGAGAGCCACGTGCGGAGCGCCTCGATCTCGGCTGCGGCCATGGGCAGCGCGTCGGCGAGCGCGAGCAGCGCGGCGAGCGTCGCCAGCTCGGACTTGGTCGCGGCCCCGCGTTCCTCTCCGATGGGCGTCACGACCGCGCCGGCGGCAAGCTTGGCCAGGGGCGATGCTTCGTGGGCCGTGACGGCCACCACGCGCGCACCCGCCGCGTCCGCGAGCCTGGCGGCAGCGAGTGTCTCGGGGCTGACCCCTGACTGGGAGATCGCGAAGACGAGATCACCAGGCCGGAAGCACTCGCCGTCTGCGGCATCGAAGACCGCCTCGGCGGACTCGCGCACGAGCACCGCGGGGCGCTGGGCAGCGCTCGGCCACGATGCGCGCCACACCGGGGCCGCGGAGCGCGCCACCGCAAGCGAGGCGCCGGTGCCGAGCAGGATCAGCCGTTCAGCTGGGCCGAGCAGCACGTCCCGTCTGGCACCCGCGTCGCCCGCGCGGAGCAGCGTGGCGGCGACGGCATCCGGCCCCTCGGCCAGCTCCCGGCCCATCTCGTCGGGTCCGTCGGGGCCGAGCCGGCGGAGGCGTGCCAGCGCGGCAGGGGAGAGGCGCGCCACCCAGCCAGCGGCCCGCGACGCGCCGCGAGCATCCTCGCCGCCCGGACCCGGTCCAGCGGCGGCCTTGCGGCGCCCGCCGCTCACCCCTTGACGCTCCCTGCAGTCAGCCCCGCCACGATGTAGCGCTGGAAGACGAAGGCGATGATCACGGGCGGCAGGGCCGCGATCACGCCACCGGTCGCCAGGAGCCCGAAGTCGACGCCGTGCCGCCCGATGAAGTCGTTGATCGCCACCGGGAGCGTCTTGGACGCGTTGGTCTGCGTGATGATCAGCGCGTAGAGGAACTCGTCCCACGCCATCAGGAACGCGAGGAGCGCGGTCGACACGAGCCCCGGCGCCGCGACCGGCACGATCACGCGCACGAGGACCGCGAGTCGCGAACAGCCGTCGACCCGCGCCGCGTCATCGAGCTCGGAGGAGATCGTCTCGATGTAGCCGCGCATGATCCAGATCACGAACGGGGTCACGAACGAGGCGTAGATGATGATCAGCGCGAGCGGTGTGTCGCGCAGGTGGAGCGCGCTCATGATCTGGTAGAGCGGCAGGATCAGGGCGATCGGCGGCAGCATGTAGGTCGCCATGAACGCCAAGATCAACCAGCTACGGCCGGGGAACCGAAGTCGCGCGAAGGCATAGGCGGCGAGCGTGCCGACGGCCATCGAGAGGAGCGTCACGCTCGACGCGATGATCGAGCTGTTGACCAGCGCCGCACGGAAGCTCTGGGCGCTGTCGTCGGGCGAGCTGCCGACCGTGAGGGCGGCGAACCGGTCGAACTCGATGTGCGCGGGGATCCAGCGCAGCGGCCGCGCCAGCAGGTCGACCGGGGCGGCCACGCTCGAGATCAGGAGCCAGGCGAACGGCGCAAGGATCACCACGAGCGCGACGGTCATCGCCCCGTAGAGGAATGTGGCGCGCCCGAGGCGCCGAGCCCGAACGGCGATGCCCGGGCGGCGGCGAGACGCGGTCGGCATCGCTGCGACCACGATCAGGCCCTCCCCAGCCGGCCGAGCAGCCGCAGATAGATCGCGGCCAGGACCATGATCACGAGCGCGATCAGGTAACCGAGCGCCGCGCCTCGCCCGAAGTCGTACCCCTGGTAGGCGGTCTGGTAGGCGTAGATCGCGATCGTTTGGGTGGCGTTCGCCGGGCCACCGCCCGTCATGATCC
Source organism: Chloroflexota bacterium (assembly GCA_021812735.1). The sequence continues at coordinate 7,703 of JAKAMV010000448.1, forward strand.
AGACGATGTCGAAGACCTTGAACGCCTCCATCGTACGCAGCACCAGCACGATCAGGATCACCGGCATGATCAGCGGCAGCAGCACGTGCCGGAAGGCCTGGATCGTACTCGCGCCGTCGACTTTGGCCGCCTCTACCAGCTCAGGCGAGACCGATTGCAGCCCGGCCAGCAGCAGGATCGCCACGAGCGGCGTCATCTTCCAGACGTCG
>JAKAMV010000449.1 GCA_021812735.1 Chloroflexota bacterium
CGACCCACCCAGCAATCCGTACGGATTGAGCAGGGTGAAGAGATCGCCCGTGAACTGGTGCCGCGCATCGATGGGGACGCCCTGCACGATGTTGGCGAACGCGACGCCCCAGAGGAACGCCGGCAGGAGCGAGCCCACGAAGATGGCGAGATCCCAGCGTGACCGCCACGCGGGGTCGGGGCGCTTGCTGCGGAACTCGAAGGCGACGCCGCGCGCGATGAGCGCCACCAGGATCAGGAAGAGCGCCAGGTAGAAGCCGCTGAAGAGGGTCGCGTACCACTCGGGGAAGGCCGCGAACGTGGCGCCGCCGGCGACCAGCACCCAGACCTCGTTGCCGTCCCAGACGGGCCCGATCGTGTTGATCAGCGCCCGCCGCTCACGGTCGCCGCGTCCCAGGAACGGCAGCAGGATGCCGACCCCGAAGTCGAAGCCCTCGAGCACGAAATACCCGATCCAGAGGATCGCGATGAGCGCGAACCAGATCGTCGTCAGTTCCATGACCGGCTCCCCTTCAGTAGCTGAAGGCCACGGGGCGATCGACCTCGTCCCCGGCCCCGGCGGCAGGCGTCTCCGGCAGGCCCGCCCGGATGCGACGGAAGAGCAGGCCGACCTCGACGGCCGCCAGCGCGCCGTAGAGGAGCGTGAACCCCACGACGCTGATCAGCACCTCGGCCGCGGAGGTGGTGGGGGAGACGCCGGCCGAGGTCTGCATCAGGCCGAAGACCAGCCAGGGTTGGCGCCCCATCTCGGTGAAGAGCCAGCCGAGCGAGTTGGCCGCGAGCGGCAGGAGTGGCAGGATCACCGCCACCGCCATCACCCAACGCCCGATCGGCAGCCCCCGCCGGCGCACCGCCCACAGGATCCAGACCGCCCCGCGGGCGGCGAGCGCGCCCATCCCGATCATGAGCCGGAACGACCAGTAGGTGAGCGGCACGTACGGCACGTAATCGCCGGGCCCATACGTCGCCTGGTACCCCGCCTGCAGGTCGTTGATCCCTTCCACCTTACCGTCGAGGCTGCCCGTGGCCAGGAACGAGAGGACGTTCGGGATGCGCAGCGAGAAGAGCTCGGTGCGGCCGTCGAGCGAGCCGATGGTGAAGATCGAGAAGGACGCCGGCTGTTCCGTCTGATAGAGCGCCTCGGCCGCGGCCATCTTCATCGGCTGCACGTTGGTCATGACTTTCGCCTGTTGGTCGCCGGTCACCAGCACGAGCAGCGCAGCCACCAGCACGGTCCAGGCCCCGACGCGGGCCGCCGTCCGGAAGGCGTCCGCGTCGAGATCGGGGTGACGCCAGAGGCGCCAGAGGGCGACGCCGGCGACGAACGCTCCGGCCGTCAGGAAGGCGGCGACGATGGTGTGGGGGAACGTGATCACGGCTACCGGGTTCGTGAGCACGGCGAGGAAGTCGGTCTGCTCCGCACGGCCTACGCTGGCGTTGAGCTGATAGCCGACCGGATGTTGCATCCACGCGTTGGCGGCCAGGATGAAGAACGCCGACAGGACCGTCCCGATCGCCGCGATCCAGATCGTCGCGAGGTGCACCCGCTTCGGGAGTCGATCCCACCCAAAGATCCAGAGGCCTAGGAAGGTCGACTCGAGGAAGAACGCAAGCAGCCCCTCGATGGCCAGGGGCGCCCCGAAGATGTCGCCGACGAAGCGACTGTAGGCGCTCCAGTTCATGCCGAACTGGAACTCCTGGACGATGCCCGTCACGACGCCCAGGGCGAAGTTGATCAGGAAGAGTTCGCCATAGAAGCGGGTGAGCCGCAAGTAGCGCGGGTTGTCCGTGCGCACCCAGGCCGTCTGGAAACCAGCCACGAGAAAGGCGAGGCCGATCGTGAGCGGGACGAACAGGAAGTGGTAGACGGTGGTGATGCCGAACTGCCACCGGGCGAGTTCGAGAGCGCTCATCGCCCGCTGCCTCCTCCCTTTCCGGGTCTTCCCTCCTGCCGCCGGCCCGGGGTCGACGGAGGACCTGACCGGTCGAATTGTATGGGCGCTGGCGCGATGCGATCCACTGGCGCGATGCGATCCATTGGGCGGCTCTGCTCCCTGGTGCGACGGTCGACGCTCCCGATGGGACGCTCTGGGCGTGGAAGGTAGGAGCCCGGCACCGCCATTTCATGGTGCAGGTGCACCATATCGCGACCAAGATCGGCGGTGCCCACGGACGACGGTCGGGCGGCGATCGCCGCCTGCGTCCCCTGCCGAGGACCTACACGAGGCCGCTGCGCATCCCGAGCAGCACCATCTCCAGGCGGTTGCGCGCCCCGAGCTTCCCCTGCACGTTGGCGACGTGGTTGCGCGCGGTGAAGACGCTGATCGCAAGCGCCTCAGCGACCTCATCGATCGTCGATCCCTGGGCAACCATGCGCAGGACCTCGAGTTCGCGCCGCGTGAGCGTCTCGACGGCGGGCTCGCCCCCCGACCGGTGCGCCACGCGCTCCACCGTGCTCAGGCGTTCGCCGACCCGTGCGCCCCGGACCTCGCGGAACAGGTGCAGGACGTGGAACCCGCCGCCGGGCTGCTCGAGGACGAGGACGCTGAAGGAGAGCAGCTTCGCCGACCCATCGCGCGCGCGTGCCATCACCTCGTACGCGGCGGTTCCACGCCCCCGGCGCGCGTTCGTCGTGACGGGGCAGCCGCGGCGGCAGACGGGGTGGCCGTCGGGTTCGCGACCCATCAGGGCGAGGTAGCAGGGCTGGTTGACGACCTCTTCCGGCGAGAAGCCGAGCATGCGCTGCGCCGAGCTCGACCAAGTCACGACGCGCTGGCGCTCATCGGTCACGAAGAGTCCGTCGGCGGTCGCGATCCGTCCGAACCACGGCTCCTCGACGATGGCGGTGTCGTGGATCGGGAGGCGAGCTTCGAGCGGACACGCGTCGCACTCCGCCCGCTCCGCGATCCGCTGTCTGGCGTGCCCTGTCCTCGTCGTGGCCATCGTCGTGTATGGGCTCTCTTGCGTGCGCGTCGCGCCGGTTCCAGCGATCCCCGCGACGGCCGCGCGCACCGCCTGAACGGCCAGCGGCCGCCCCGTTGCCAGCTGGGGCCGCGGAGCTCAGGCTGAACCCGGAGGCGCCGTTCGGGAAGGGACCAACGGTGCAACGGCGGGGATGCCGGATGGCCCGTGACCGGTGCCTCCCGGGGCGGCGGCCGCACAGCACCTGCGCCGAGCCGGACCGCTACGCGAGCCTCGGCAGGTCGGGTACCTCTTCTGCATCCGCGCGGCGGAAGACCGGGATGATCTCGAGCGGCGCCGCGCGGGTCACCCTCCGGCCGCCCTCGACGGCTGCGCCGGTCCACAGATCGACCCACCGGCCCGCCGGCAAGTAGACCTCCCAGTCGGTCGCGCCCGGCTCGACGACCGGCGCCACGAGCAGCGCGTCGCCCAGCAGGTACTGGTACGGAACATCCCAGATCTGCGGGTCGGCGGGCCACTCGAAGCAGAGGGCACGCATGAGCGGCCGACTGGTCGCCACCGCCCGGCGCGCCTGGTCCGCGAGATACGGGACGAGCCGTTCCCGGATCTGCGCGAAGCGCCGGAAGGTCGGCAGCACGCGCGGGTCACTGGTCCGCTCGGCGATGTTCCAGGGGGTCCGATCCCGCGAGGGCCGGCGGTGTCGGTTGAACTCCGAGTGGTACTGCATGATCGGACAGAACGCCGCCATCGCTGCGGCCCGCAGGTACAGCTCCGCAGACGGGATCTCCCCGGAGAAGCCCGCGAGGTCCCAGCCCCAGAAGAAGATCCCCGATGCGCCCGCGGTGAGACCGGCCGTGATCGCGGCCCGGAAGGCCGCCCACGTCGAGTCTTCGTCGCCGGCCCAGTGCAGCGGAACGGCACCCGCCCCGGTGAACCTGGCACGGCTGAACGTGACCGGCCGGCGGCCACAGGAGCGGAGCAGCTCGTGATACGCGGCGGCGTAGTGCAGCGGATAGCGGTTGTTGGTCTCGGCGCCGCGTGTCCCGTCCGCGTAGCGCAGCCCGTCGCCCCAGGCGTGCTCCCCGCCGTCGGTCTTGAACCCGTCGATGCCGACCTCCTCGACCAAGTAGCGGCGCTTCTCGAGCCACCAACGCTTCGCGTCCGGGTTGGTCCAGTCAGGGAGGAGGGCCCCCGGGAACCACCAGCCACGATTGCGGTACGGTCGCCCGTCCGCCTCGCGCACCGCGTACCCGCGCGCGACCATGGTGTCCCGGTCGGCGCGAGCCTGGCCCTGCGGCGCTGGGTGTGCCTTGAGCAGCGGCACCTGCCAGAGGAGCACGCGGATCCCCCGGGTGTGGAGCCAGTCGACGAGCCCCTTGGGGTCCGGCCAGGCGCCGTCGGGCGGAAACGCGAAGTCGGCGAGCCGGTGCGGCGCGCCGTCGGGATGGACCGCGTAGCGGGCGTCGCGAAAGGCGACGAACGTCGTCTCGTCGCTCCAGGCCTCGATCACGACGACCCCAACCGGGATCCCCTCGGCGAGGCTGCGCTCGACCTCGGCCCGCACCCGTGCCTGCGTATCCCACTCGTTGCCGCTCATCCACAGGTGGTAGACCCAGGCGGGCGGGAGCGTCGGACGGCCGATCTCGGCGAGGAACGCCGCCAGGACGTCCGCGGGCGTGCCGGCGTAGAGGGCCAGCTCGACGGTCGGATCCAGGTCGGCCGGGTCCAGGGCCACCTCGATCCAGAGCCGCTCGGGATCGGTCGCCCCGACGTCGTACCAGGTGCGCCGGCTCGTCCGGAGATGGAGGCCCCAGCCGGGTGAGCCGTCGCCGGGCACGACGATCGCGAACGGCACCGGCAGGTACGTTCGGTTGCCCTGGCCCTTGTACTGCTCGAAGACGGTCGCATCGAGGCGACGCCCCGCCTGATCGAGATGGTCGAAGCGTTCACCGAAACCGACCACGTGGGCACCGCGCTCCAGGCGCAGGGCGAACCGGAGACGGAGCGGACCCGCGTCAGCGCAGAGCCAGGCGACGCTCCCCGGGACCAGCCGGTCAGTCTCGGGTCCGGCTGTGACGGCTCCCGCGGAGCTCGCCGGCCGGTCCCCTTGCGTCTGGTCACCCGCGCCGCCAGCGGCGGTCACCACGAGCCGGCCTGCGTCAGCCCGCCACCCAGCGACGGTGAACTCGAAGCGGCGACTCCGCCAGCCACCCTCGGCGATGAAGGCGTAGCGGACCCGTGTGCCCGCTGGCAACGGTGCGAGCCGCACGACCCACGCAGCGCGGGCCAGAGCAGGGGCGCGGCTGGCGGCCGCGGAGAGATGGCCGTCCCTCGGCTGCAACGCCTCGTCCGATGCGGCGGGCTCGTCCGCCACCAGCTCGTCCGCCACCAGCTCGTCTGTCACCAACTCGGCGGGGAGCCGCTCCGTCCGCCCGCCAATCTGCAGCTCGACCGCCAGCCCCGCGATCGACCACGGGGTCGTCGCGCGCAGCTCGATCGGTTCGCCGACGACCGGGTCGACCGGGACCCGCTGGTCGGGCTCGAGCCGGTAGGGATGGCCGAGCCCGCGCGGGCGGTGGCGGATCACCGGGATCCGACTGGCGCGTTGACGACCCCGAGCTCGAGCGACAGCGTCAAGTACATGGCGTGCGACCAGAGGAGCGGGGTCGCGACCGGCCCCCAGCGTCGTTCCCACTCGGCGAGCCGCTCGGGCGCGAGCAGGTGCTCGGGGACCTGCTCCGGCAGCTCGCCGTCGGGCGTGGCACGCTCGGCGATCCAGGCGAGTCGGGCCCGCGCGTCGTCAGTCCGCCCGACCTCGGCGTCGTACCAGCCGAGCAACCCGCCGAGCAGCAACCATTCGCCGCCGCCGTAGTACGTGTCGTCGGCGTAGCGGTGCACGCCGCCGTCATCGACGAGCTCGTCCTCCACCGCCCGGACGGTCGCGGTCATCAGCGGGTCCTCGGGGGCTAGGAGACGGAAGGGGGTCGCCGCCGCCACGAGGCTGGCGTCGACCGCGTCGCCGCCGAGCCACTTCGGTAGGCGGCCGAGCCGCTCCGCGTCGGCCACGACCGTGCGCCGGATCTCGGCTGCGACGTCCGCCAGCTCGGCGCGCAGGTTGGCCGGACACGCGTCCCAACCCGCCGCGGCGACCAGTCCGCCGTAGAGCGCCGCAAGGGTCGAAGTGTGCCGGTGATCGGGATGCTCCTCCCACCAGTCGTAGCTCGGGTGGTCCCAGAAGGCGGCGATGTAGCGCGCGGAGAGCACCGCCCCCGCCAGAAACGGTTCCACCGGCCGCCCATGCCGGCGGCGGTGCGCATCGAGCGCCCAGAGCCAGGCGCCGTAGCCGTCGAGCTGAAAGTCCGTCCATTCCTCGCCCGACTCCTCGCCGTCTAGTGTGTACCGGGCGTGCAGGAACTCGGCCGCGTCGATGGCCTCGCCGGCCTGCTGCCGCGCGATGAGCGCGTCGATCCGCGCCTCCCGGGCAGAGAGCACGCGGCTGCACCATGCAAAGAAGGCCTCGGCCGACGCGATCTGGCCGGCACGACTCATCGCGTCGGCGATGAACGCGCCGTCGCGGAGCCAGCTGTAGCGGTAGACCGGGAAGTTTGGAGAGGCGAGGTACGCGCCCGAGGGCGCCTGGTTGGCGCGGATGATCTGGACGCTGCGGTGGGCGAGAGCGAGGAGGCGTCCAGCGCCCGCCGGCGAGGCCCCTTGGCTGCCTTGTTCCGGGCGACTGCGTTGCTCCGGGCGCGACCCGACTGGCACTCCCTGCCCTTCCTTTACTCCAGCCACCGCCTAGCCTTTCACGGCCCCACGGGTCAGCCCGGTGATCATCAGGCGCTGGAAGAGCACCACCAGGACCACGAGCGGCAGGACCGCGATGACCGACCCAGCGAAGATCGTGCCCCAGGGCACCACGAACTGGCCGCCGAAGAGCGCGATGCCGACCGGCAACGTGCGCATCGTGTCCGAGCTGTTGAAGGTCAGCGCAAAGAGGAACTCGGTCCAGCATGCGATGAACACGAGGATGGCCGCGCTGGCCAGTCCGGGTCCTGCGAGTGGCAGCACGACGCGACCCAGCACGGTCATAACCCCTGCTCCGTCGACCTCGGCGGCTTCCTCGAGCTCGCGCGGGATCTCCTGAAAGAACGTCGTCAGAATCCAGATGGTCAGGGGGAGGTTGAACGCGGTATAGGGGAAGACGAGGGCCTGGTAGGTGTTGAGCCAACCGAGCGCGCGCAGCATTGAAAAGAGGGGCAGCAAAACCGCCAGCGAGGGGAACATGGTCAGCCCAAGGATCCCGATGAGCAGCACCTGCCGGCCAGGAAGGCGCAATCGGGCGAGCGCGTACGCGGCCGGACTCCCGACGAGGAGGGTCAACGCGGTGCTCGCCGTCGAGACGATCAGGCTGTTGCGCAGGTACCCGGCGAAGCCCTGGGTTGCAAACGCGTCGCGATAGTTGGACAACGTCGGCGTCGCGGGGAACCAGTGAGGAGGCCAGTCGGCGATGTCGACCGGCGGCGTCAACGACGCGGCGACCATCCAGTAGAGGGGCGCCAGGAGAACGACGAGAATCCCGAGAAGGAGCGCGGCACGCCACGCCCGTGAGGCCGCACGTCTCATGGGGATTCGGTGCTTACGGTTCGGGGCGAGATCATGCGGATGTACACGATCGCCAGCACTAGCGTCACCGCAAATGCAACGACCGACGCCGCGGCTCCCTGGCCAAAGAGGAGATCCTGAAACATCCGCTTCCACGAGTAAATGGCGACGGACTGGGTCGCATAGCCGGGGCCACCTCCGGTCAGCACGAAGGGCAGGTCGAACAAGCCCACGAACGCTTGGATCGTGCGGTAAAGCGCGGCCAGGAGCACGCTCGGCCGCAGGAGCGGCAGTGTGACGAAACGGAAGACCTGCCATGGCGACGCCCCGTCGATGCTTGCCGCTTCACGGAGCTCGCTGGGAATCGTCTGGAGTCCGGCGAGCA
>JAKAMV010000450.1 GCA_021812735.1 Chloroflexota bacterium
GGATGCACTTCGACGAGGTCTACCACGCCCGCACGGCGACCGAGTTCCTCCAGGACTGGCGCTACGGCATCTCGCACAACATCTACGAGTGGACCCACCCGCACCTCGCGAAGTACATGATCGCGGGCGGGATCGTGGCCTTCGCCGGCCACGACGTGGCGGCCTCGAGCAACCTCGGCGTGGGCGTCAAGGACGCGGCGATCGAGCCCCGCTACCCGGACGCCACCTCGCCCGACGCGCGCGACGGCGACCGCGTCTGGGCGGTGACCGGCAGCCAGCTCATCGCCTACGACCTGCAGACCCGCAAGGTCGAGGCGACCTGGGACATCCCGCGCGCCTAGGCGGTGACGTATGAGGACACCGACCACGTCGTCACCGTGGCGACCAGCACGGGGGCGCTCGAGACCGTCGACGCCACCTCGCTCGACCAGGTCCGGGCGGGCGTGAGCGGCGCCCGGCCGTCGCCCGTCACCGATCTCGGGACGCTCGCCTCCGGCCCGGTCCAAGTCGTGGCCTGGGACAGCGGCGCACGTCTGGCCGCCCGCTTCGCCGACGGGTCCGTGGCGATCGTGGACGCGACGCCCGGGACCGCGACGACGGGAAAGGTCATCGGCTCGGCCAAGTTCCACGGCGCGACCGACATGACCGACATGGGCGAGGGCGACGCCCTGGTGGCGACGCTGGCGAGCGTGCAGGACGCCCCGACGACCGCCAAGACCCTCGCGGGCATCACCGGCGGCAGCGCCGCAGCCTACCAGAAGGCCCTCGAGACCACGAACGTCGCCAGCGTCGCCCTGGACGCGACGCTGGACAGCGACACCCGGGCCAAGCTCCAGACGGCGATCGACGCGAAGCAGCTGCCCGGCATCGCGATCGCCCAGGCGCCCCTCCTGGCCGTCGCGGACGCGCGGGGCGTCGAGATGCTGGCCGACAACGCCGTGGTCGCCGACCGCGTCCTGCTCCCCGGCCCGGCGTTCGGCATCGCCAGCGTGACCGGCCTCAGCACGGGGAACCAGCTGTACGTCAGCACGCAGAGCAAGGACGGGACCACCCCGCAGCTCGCCTGGATCCTCACGTCCGGCAAGGATGCGGCCGCGGGACCCTCCTTCAACGCCGACCAGAACATGCTGCAGATGCCGGGGCGCGTGACGCGCGTCCTGTTCGACGAGTCAGCGCAGATGGTCGAGGTCCTGGGCGAGACCCCGGGCACGGGCGAGCCCACGGTCTACGTCGTCGAGCCGCACGGCAACGCCGTCTTCGCCGACCACAAGCTCGGGTTCACCCCCAGCGCCCTGGTGATGGACCACAACGAGCTCTACCCGACGAGCAGCCAGGGCGAGATCCTCGCGTTCTCCGCGGCGGGCCAGGTGTCCCAGCTGGACATCGGCCACTACGACTTCTCGTGGCGCATGCCGGGCGTGATCCTCGGCGCGCTCAGCGCCGGCCTGATCTACCTGCTGACGCGGATCCTGTTCAAGCGCCGCCTGGTCGCCGGCCTGGCGGGGCTGTTCGTCCTGCTCGACGGGCTGATGTTCGTCCAGAGCCGCATCGCGATGAACGACGTCTACGTGGGCTTCTTCCTGCTTGCCGCGTACGTGCTGTTCGCCTGGCTCTGGGTGGAACCACGCCCCCGAAAGTGGTTCTGGGCGCTCATGCCAGTCATCGGCGTGCTGCTGGGGCTCGCCCTCGGGTCGAAGTGGGTGGCGGCGTACGCCATCGGCGCGCTCGGGATCCTGATCCTGCTCCGGTCCGCCTTCGGCCGCGTCGTCCTGATCGTGGGCATGGTGGCGGCGACCGCGCTGCTGGGCTGGATGGCGCTCGAAGTGCCGAGCGACAGCGGGTCCGTCGGCAACGTGATCTTCCCGCTGATCATGATCGTGCTGACGCTGGCCGCGGTGGCGATCTCCGTCTACCGGCCGATCGCGTGGTCGGACGACGAGATGCGGTTCGCGGTGGGCGGGCCGGCGGCTGCGGGCATCCTGCTGGCGCTGGCCGCGATCGCGCTGGGCAAGGTGGGCAGCTCGATCGCCCTGGGCCCGCTCAAGCTGACGCCGCTCCCCCTGGCGTTCCTGCTCATCCTGCTGGGCGGCCTCGCGTACCTCGCCTTCAACGTCGCCGGCCGGATGGGCATCGGCCCGATGGCGCTGCCCGACCCCGACCGCCCGCGGCTCGCCCCGGACCCGCCCCCCGAGGGCTGGCTGCGCCTGGGCGACGGGCTGGGGCTGTCGGTGCTGTGGTGGGCGGCATGCCTGCTGGTCGTGCCGGTGGTCGTCTACGTGCTGCTCTACATCCCGTGGGCCAACGTGGAGAACCACCAGATCGTGACTGCCGGGTTCCCCGGCTTCCCCCAGGGCTGGCCGCCGGGCCACACGGGGCAGACCCTCCTCGACCTCACCGGTCAGATGTACCAGTACCACAACGACCTGGCGACGACCCACCCGGCAAGCTCGCCCTGGTGGGCCTGGCCGCTCAACCTCAAGCCCGTGTGGTTCTACCAGGACAGCTTCGCCAACGACAGCAGCGGCGCCATCTACGACGCCGGGACCCTCGCCATCTGGTGGATGTCGATCCCGGCCATGGCGTTCGCCGCCTACCAGGCGTTCAAGCGCCGGAGCCTGCCGCTCGCCCTGCTCCTGATCGGCTTCCTCGCGCAGTGGATCTCCTGGGCGAGGATCGATCGGGCTGCATTCCAGTACCACTACTACACGAGCCTGCCGTTCCTGATCATCGCGCTGGCGTACTTCGCGGACGAGCTCTGGCACGGCGCGTCGAGGCGCACCTGGCTCCTGGCGCGGGTGGCCGCCGCAGTTGGGGTCATGGGCCCGGCGATCCTGTGGCTGTTCCGGCTGCCGCTCTGCCGCATCGCGGGCGTCGACCTGGTGGACAAGGGGTCGCAGGCGTGCAACGGCAACCCCGGCAACCTGGTCGTCACGCCGTCGGTGGGGGCGCTCGTGCTGGTCCTGCTGGTGGGCGGTGCCGTCCTCGTCTGGCAGCTCGTCAAGCTGAGCCGCCCGCGCTCCGACGGCAGGCCGCTCGAGGCGCGCGACGCGCAGGGCGTGCTCGCGACCGGCATCGTGGTGGTGGCGCTCGCGCTCCTGACGCGGCTGCTGCCAGCGGACGGCGCGCTGTTCTCGGTCAACGGCCTCTCGCCGGAGCCGATCGCGATCGTGGGCCTCGCCCTCACGGGCCTGATCGCATCCCAGATCGTCACGGCGCGCGACGCCCGCCGGTTCGTCGGCGGGCTCGTGGCGGCGATCGCGGTCAACTTCGTGCTGCTGTACCCGGACATCTCGGGCCTGCCGCTGCCGTCGAGCCTGCTGCCCTGGTACCAGGGGGTGCTGCCGACCTACCTCTACCCGTTCCAGTTCTGGTCGAACCAGGCGAACCGCTCCGGCGCGACGTCGTTCTCGGACATCCGGTTCCTCATCCTGGTGGCGTTCCTGGTGCTCGCCTCGATCGCGGTGGCGTACTCGGCGTGGACGTGGCGCCAGGCGCTGGCCGAGGAGGCTCGCGAGACGGGCGAGGACGGCGGCGGCGAGACGCCCATGAGCGGGCCGCACCCGGAGGCGACGGGCGAGGCCTAGCGCCAGGCGAGGAGCCCGGGGACGAGATGCCCGCGCTGGCCCGCAAGTGGCTCCTCAGCCCGCTGGGCCCACCCCGATCCGCGGCGACTGCGGCACCTCGGCGTGGAAGCCGGCCGGGAGCTGCCCGGCGGCGGCGAGGCGCCGGATGACGAAGCCGTAGTAGTCGTCCACCTTGGCGGTCACCCGCGGCCAGGAGAACCCCTCGGCCCGGACCAGCCCGTTCGCCGACATCTGCGCAGCAAGCTCGCGGTCGCCCAGCAGCCGCTCGATCGCGGCGGCGAGCTCCTTGGGCTCGTGCGGCGGCACCAGCAGCGCCTCGCGGCCCCGCCGGACCACGCCCTTGTAGCCGTGGATGTCCGAGGCCACGATCGGCGCGCCCGCGGCCATGGCCTCGAGCAGCACGATGCCGAACGACTCCCGGCCGGTGGCAGGCGAGGTGTAGACGTCCGCGGTCCGGAACAACTGGAGCTTCTCGTCGTCGGAGACGCGTCCCAGGAATTCCACGCCGCTGAGCCGGCGCGTCGCCACGTAGCGGCGCGCCTCGCGCTCCTGCGGGCCGCCGCCCACCAGCAGGAGCCTCGCCTCGATGCCGTCCTTGCGGATCTGGCGGTAGGCCTTGAGCAGGTCGAGCACACCCTTGCGCGGCTCGAACCGCCCGACGAACAGGATGTTCGGCGTGCCGTCCCTCCAGCGGGCCAGCGGGACCGCACGCCCGTACCGGTCCGCGTCCACGCCGTTGGGGATCACCTTGTAGTCGCCCGGGAAGTAGCGGTCGATGAAGTGGCGCGCCGCTGCCGAGACCGCGATCCGCCCGTGCAGCCGCGCCGCGTCGCCCCGGAGGACCCGGCTGCCGAACTCATAGGCGGGCGACCAGCCCCCATAGGCGTGGAACGTGCCGATGTTGACGCTGTCCGAGAGCCGGAGCACCACCGGCGACAGGAACGGCACGAACGGCTCGTGGAAGTGGAGCAGGTCGAAGCGCTCCCGCTCGAGCACGGCATGGACCTGGCTGAGGAACCGCGGCGAGACCGTGATGGTCCCCATCGAGCCGTTGGCCGGCATCGAGAAGCCCTTGCCGAGGCGGATGACGTCGCCCTCTGACGAGCGCTGGAGGCCGTGCGAGGACGTGATGATGCGGACGTCGTGGCCGCGCAGCCGCAGGTTCTCGTACAGGTACCGGACGTGCTGGGTGACGCCGCCCGGGAGCGGGTACACGTACGGCGAGACGAGGCCGATCTTCACGCGGGAAGCCTACCCCGTGCGGAACCGGGGCGGGCGCTCCGTGCCGCCGGGATACCCGAGGTCGCGGCCGGTCCCGTTGCGACGGATCCGCCCGTTGGTGTCGGCCGCGATATCGCGCGCGTACTTGGACAGCTGGCGTCTGTAGACGCCGATCTGGCCGAGTGAGCTGTGGAACGAGCCGTGGGGCGCTGTGGTGCCGGCGGCGATCGCGGCGCGCAGCTCGTCTGGGGTGCGGCCGGGGAACGTCGACCAGCCCGAGGCGATGGCGACGTTGATGTGGGCGTCGCTGTTGCCCACCTCGGCCAGCCCGTGCTCCTTCGCGAACTTGACGCTGGCACGGTGGCCCCACTTGCCGAGGGCCGTGGGGTTGAAGGTCTCGAGCGCGTCGGGTCGAACCGACGGGTCGTCCGAGGTCACCAGGGGGCGCAGGGAGAAGCCCTGCGCGCAGATGTGGACGGGCGCGAACGGATGTGCCGGGATCGCGATGCCGCCCTGGTCGTGGATCGCCTCGATCGACCACCGCAGGCTCTTCCAGGGCGGCACCGGGCGGTCTAGGAACAGGCCGAGCAGGTGGCCGCCCCGGGTGGTGATCTCCTCGCCCACCACGACAGCAACGCGCATGCCCCGGTCGAGGGCGATCGCGCGGCCCGCCAGCCCGGCGTCGATCCGCTCGTGGTCGGCGATGGCGACCACGTCGAGGAACCCGGTGGACTCGATGTGCTCGAGCACATCGACCACCGATGCCGTGCCGTCCGACGCCCAGGTGTGGACGTGGAGGTCGGCTCGCCCCAACCGCTCGAGTGAATCCTCGGTCACGCGTTGTCCCCTTCGCTGACGGCCAGGTCGGGCCAGATCGGGTGGAAGGCCCCGAACCACTGCTCCGGACCGTCGGCCAGCAGTGTCTCGAACACTTTGGCCATCTCGGTGGTGATGGCGGTGACGCGCTCGCGCAGGCGCCCCTTGGCATCGGTCGGGATCTGGATCAGCTTGCCGCGGTAGCGCAGGTGCGGCGCCCGCCTTGCGGAGCCGGCGTAGATGGGCAGCCCCGTCTCGACCGCAAGCAATGCCGGCCCGGCGGGCAGCGGCGCCGGGTGCCCGAAGAACGGCACCATGATCCCGTTGTGGAGCAGGTCGCGGTCCGCAACCAGGCCGACCGATTCCCCGCGCTTGATCGCCGCCATCAGCGCGGGGCGCGCCTCGGTCATCGACACCACGTTCACGCCCGAACGCCTCCGCGAGTCCATGAACCACCGGGCGAGGACCGGGTCGCCGACGATCTCCATCGGGGCGGTGACGCGGTGGCCCACCATCTCGCTCACGACGAGCACGGGCACCTCGATCGAGCCGTAGTGGAGGCCCGTCAGGATGACCGGCTTGCCGGACCGAAGCGCCTCTGTCACCTCGCCGGGCGTCTCGATGTCGATGCGCGCCAGCGTGTCGGCGGCGTCCCGGCTCCCGACTCGGGCCATCTCGAGGTAGTAGCGGGCGGCGTGGCGGAAGGCACGCCGGACGATCAACTCCAGGGCGTCCGGGTCGGTGGCCGCGCGCCGCACCAGCGAGGATCCGCGGCCCTGCGCCGCCAGCCCTTCGCAGACGCGGCCCAGGTTCGCGCGGGCCTGCGCCGCCTTGGCGGGTGCGATGCGGTACCACAGCTCGCCGATCGACTCGGCCGCTGCGACGAGCGGGCCCTCGGGCAGCGCGCCGAGCAGGCGCGTCCCAGCCACGATGGCGCTGCCCTTGAGGCTCCTCGCGGCGCCCGGGCTCGCGTGCACTCGCCCGCCCGGCCCGTCAGCCGACCCAGGTCCAGCCGACGCAGGGCGGCCTTGCCCCGTGGTCCCGGCGGGCCTGGTGGACTCTGCGGATCCTGCGGACCCGGGGTCGCCCGTCACACGGGCCCGCCGACAGTCGCCGGGGCATCCGCGCCCGGCGTGCCCGCGCCCGGCGTCTCGGCCGCCGCAGCGGTCGAGACGGGAGTCGGCGTCCCGGACCGCCCGGCGAGCATCTCCATCGCCCGGCGCTCGAGCTCGGCCGCCTCCGCATCGCTGTCCGGCCACATCGGCTTGAAGCTGTACCACTGGACCGGCGCCGCGGCGATCGTGCGCTCCAGGGCGTCGGCGATCCGCTGCGTGGCCCGCTGGAGGTCGGCGGGATTCGACGAGGGCACGGTGAACGTCTCGTCCGCGATCACCTCGAAGCGTCCGCCCGTGATCCGGCGGACCTCCATCGGCGCGATCGCGGCGCCCGTCTTGGCGGCCAGCACGGCGGGTCCCGCGGGCAGCGTGGTCCAGGCGCCGAACAGCTTGACCGGGATCCCGTCCGGCCGGTAGCCCCAGTCCACCAGCAGCGCCAGGATCTCCTTGCGCCGCAGGATCGAGAACAGCTCGCGCAGGTTCCGCCACGGCACCACGTGGACGCCCCACGACTCGCGGTTCTGGCGCAGGATCTCGAAGATCTCCGGGAAGGCAGAGTCGTCGGCGACGACGTTGGCGGGCAGGCCGCGCGACGCCACGCCGGCCGCGACCGCCTCGTTGTTCCCCACGTGGCCCGCGCACACGATCATCGCCTTGCCGTGGGCGCGCCACGCATCGACGATCTTGTCCACGCCGTCGCCCGCGATCAGCTTCGCCACATCGTCGGCGGGCTGCGCGGGCAGCCGCATGATCTCGACCATGTAGCGCGCGTACTCCCGGTACGCCCGCAGTGCCAGGCGGCGGACCCGCGGATGGTCGGGCGGGAGCCCCAGCACGTGGCCGAAGTTGGTGTTCGAGAAGCGCCGCTTCTTCGGCCAGAACAGGTACGAGAGCTGGTTGAAGCTGCCGATGACGGGCACGGTCAGCCGGGTCGGCAGATGCACCAAAGCGGCGGCCATCGACTTGTAGCCGATAACCGCCGCCTTCTCCACGATGCGCGGAGGGGTGGCCTCGAGGCGCCGGTGCGGCGCCTCGAGCTTCGGTTCCTTGGGTTCGGTCACTTCTTGGCGGGTGCCTTCGTCTTGCCGCTTGTCGCCAGCGCCTTGGCGTGCTCCTTCGACTCCTCGGTGCCGACGAGCGTCTCGTTGTCGTCACCGCGGATGAAGGCCTC
>JAKAMV010000451.1 GCA_021812735.1 Chloroflexota bacterium
TCCGATCTGGCCAAACTCACCGTCGCCGTCGGCTTGGCGGCGCTGGCAGCCGGCCTCGGCATCGGGTCCACGATGTCCGCCGCAAGCGGCGACGGGTTTCTGGCCGGCTGGTCGTTCCTCGCCGGCCTGGGCGGCGGGTTCGCCTTCTCCACCGCCGCCTCGGCCGCCCTCGTCGAGTTGACGCCTGAGCGGAGCGGGGTCGGCTCGGCGCTCCTGCAGGCCGTCAACAAGGTCGCCCCGGCCTTCGCGGCGGCAATCATGGGAAGCTTCCTCAACGCCGCGTACCAGGCCCAGGTCCACCTCACCGGTCTGCCTGCCGCTGCGGCGGCGGCAACCCAGGGCAGCGTCTTCGGTGGCCTCGCGGTCGCGCAGCGGCTTGGCTCGGCCGCCCACCTCGCGTCGGTCCAGTCGTCCTTCGTGGCCGGCCTTGACGACGCGCTCCGGGTCGGGGCGACCGGCGTCGCCATCGGCGTCGTGGCCGCGCTCGCCTTCCTCCCGTCGCGGCGCCGAGCCGCTCTGTGAAAGCTACACGAACCACAGGTCTCGCCCGGGCGCGTCTGCCGCGCCCAGGGCCAAGCCCTTGCGAGGCCAGCGCGGCTTCCGCCACGACCGAAGGCTGAGGAAGCCCATGTCCACCAAACCACTGGCCACAACGGCCCCTCGCAGAACGGAGAGCGTGTGACGCACAAGGCATACATGATCGGCGCCGGACTCGGGAACCTGAGCGCGGCGGTCTACCTGATCCGAGACGGCAACTGGGCCGGCTCCGACATCACGCTGATGGGCATCGACCCGCACGGCGCCAACGACGGGCAGGCGGCCGCCGAGTTCGAGGCCGAGTACGGCTACGGGCGCCTCGGCAACAGCCGGGGCTTTCTCAACCGGGGCGGCCGGATGCTCAACGAGGAGACGTACGAGAACCTCTGGGACGTGCTCCGCACGATCCCGTCGCTCGAGCGCCCGGGCCTCTCGGTGACCGAGGAGATCTTCGAGTTCGACCACGCGCACCCGACCCACGACGTCGGCCGGCTCATCGACGCGACGATCGGCGTCCGCGACCACGGACCCAACGACTACGAGCACATGCAGTTCAGCCAGCGAGATCGCTTCCTGCTCACCAAGCTAATGCTGATGCCCGAGTCCCGCGAGCGGGAGCTCGACGACATCAGCATCGCGGAGTGGTTCGCGAGCAGCCCCCACCTCTTCACCACCAACTTCTGGTTCATGTGGAAGACGACGTTCGCCTTCCTCGAGGTCGACTCCGTCATGGAGCTCCGGCGCTACATGAACCGGATGATCCTCGAGTTCAGCCGGATCAACACGCTCGAGGGCGTGACGCGGACGCCGTACAACCAGTACGAGTCGGTGATCCTGCCGATGCGCGCCTGGCTCGCCGGCAATGGCGTGAACTTCGTGAACAACCGCAAGGTCACGGCCTTCCAGTTCAAGGACACGCCGCTACGCGACGAGATCATCGTCACTGGCCTGCGCTTCGAGGATGTCGCCACCGGCGAGACGGGCGTGATCGCCGTGGACGAGGACGACTTCGTCTTCGACACCAACGGCTCGATCACCGACAGCGCCGCGATCGGCGACATCGACACGGCGATCACCGAGGACCACCGCTTCGGGCCGAGCGCCGAGCTGTGGCAGCAGGCGACGGAGCACTTCTACGGCCTGGGCCACCCGGAGAAGTTCTTCGGCGACCGCTCCCAGAGCGAGTGGCTCAGCTTCACGGTCACGACCGACAGCCATCTGCTGGTCAACGAGATCTCGCGGATCACCAAGCAGCTGCCGGGCAACGCGCTCAACACCTTCGTCGACTCGACGGCCTGCCTCTCGATCGTGGTCCACCACCAGCCCCACTACAAGGCGCAGAAGCCGAACGAGGGCGTGCTGTGGGGCTACTTCCTCTACCCGCGCCGATCCGGCGACTTCGTCAAGAAGCCGGCGATCGAGATGACCGGCCGCGAGATCCTGACCGAGCTGCTCGGCCACCTCGCGACGGCCGACAAGTCAGCCACGGGGATCGCCGCCAAGACCGACGAGATCGCGGCCTCGATCATCAACGTCATCCCGTGCCACATGCCGTACGCGAGCGCGATGTTCAACCGCCGCGCCGTGGGCGACCGGCCGGCCGTGGTGCCGGCCAACTCCAAGAACCTCGCGTTCATCAGCCAGTGGTGCGAGATGCCGTTCGACATGGTGTTCACCGAGCAGTACTCGGTGCGCGCGGCGCAGGTCGCCGTGTACCACTTCCTGGGCATCTCGGAGGACCGGCTCACGCCGCTGCACCACTACGAGAAGGACCCGCGCGTGATGACGAGGGCCGCGCGCACGATGTTCCGCTGATCGCCCAGGTCTCCCGGTGGCGCTTGAGGTGCCTCGGCAACGCCTCCGGGAGGTCAACCGGTTCCACCCTAGCGAGACGCGAGGAATTCGGCCAGCAGGGCGAGCACCGCCACCACGGTGGGTGCGCAGCACGCCGCCATCCACCACATCGAGTGGTCGTGGTCAACGTTCGCGCGCCCCGGGCCTTGGGCGGCCGAAACGCCGTACGAAGGTGCCGAGGCGTTGCGCTGGTGATCGTGAGCCATTGCGACCCCGTGGATCCAGTGCTGCTCGGGCTGAGTCAGCTTGGATCTCACGATGGGGGGCGTCGTTAGGAC
Organism: Chloroflexota bacterium; assembly: GCA_021812735.1. Next base: position 2,670 of record JAKAMV010000451.1, read on the forward strand.
GATCCGGGATTCCGCTGAATCGGGCATGAGAACGGGGTTGTTGGCGATTGGGACCAGGGAGTCCTTCTTGACCTCATCCAGCTCCGCCTCCGCGCCCAGACCCTCTCCGCCAGGGACCCTGTGAACTGTCGAGACAGCACCGCCGGACTGCAGAGGCGCGCACTCTCAGCGGCTGCTCACTCTCATCTCAGGGGTGAGGGCGAGCCTGGTCCTATGCAAACACCCTCCTCAATCCCGGCATAGCATGGCTAGCCGAATGGTGCGGCGTACCGGTGGCCGGACCCTCCCGGGCGACCCCGGGCTCACGGTCCGGATGGGCGTCACCGTCCTTCTCCTCGCCGCCGTGTACGCGGTCCTCGTGGCCGTGCTCTGGGCCGCCGGCGGGAGCTTCGTGCTGATCGGCGCCGTGGTCGCGGGGCTGGCCGTGGTGCAGTACTTCTACTCTGACCGCCTCGTGCTCGCCGCGATGGGGGCGCGCGAGGTGTCGCGCGCCGAGGCGCCCGACCTCGTGGACCGCGTCGGCCGCCTCGCGGCGCAGTTCGACCTCCCGGTCCCCCGTGTCGCGATCATCGAATCCGATGTCCCCAACGCGCTCGCGACGGGGCGCGACCCCAACCACTCGGTCGTCGCGGTCACCACGGGGATCCTGCGCCGGCTCGACGGTCCCGAGCTCGACGCGGTGCTCGCTCACGAGCTCAGCCACGTCCTCCACCGCGACGCGGCAGTCCTGACGATGGCCGCGGTCTTCGCCACGGTCGCCTCGTTCATCGTCCAGATGGGGTTCTGGCTGGGCCTCGGGCGCGGCGAGGACCGTGACGGCGAGGGCCGCCCGAGCATCGTGGTCGTGTACCTCGTCTCGCTCGGCGTCTGGCTCGTCAGCTTCGTCCTGATCCGCGCGCTGTCGCGCTACCGCGAGCTGGCCGCCGACCGCGGCTCGGCCGTGGTCACTGGCGCGCCGTCCGACCTGGCGTCGGCGCTGGTCAAGATCAGCGGGTCGCTGGGCCGGATCCCGGACGCCGACCTGCGCACGGTGGAGCCCGGCGCCGCCCTTCTCATCGTGCCGGCCTTCAGCCGCCAGTCGCTGGCCGGGCTCCTGTCCACCCACCCCTCGCTCGAGGCCCGCCTCGATCAGCTCCGGCGGCTCGAGGCCGCGGAGCTCGCACGATGAGCCTGCTCGACGCCCTGCTCGGCCGCACGCGGCCTGAGCGGTCGCGCGACGAGCAGCTCGTCGCGCTCTCGTCGGCTGCCATCACCCTCGGCGCCGAGCTCGGCCTCCAGGCGAGCGGGCAGGCCGGGATCGTGATCCGGCCGATCGACACGCAGGCGTACCGCGACGCCGACGCCGACCTTTCGCGGCTCCTCGACCTGGCGGGCCGCGAGACGGGTGCAACGGTCACGCGGCGGTCGGACGCCTACGGTTACGCATGGGTGGTCGTCACAGATCCTGAGCTGGCAGACCTCGTGGCCAACGCCTACCAGATCAGCATCGAGCTGCGCGACGCCGGCTTCGGTGACCAGGTGCTCTCGGCGGCCTTCGGGTTCCGCGACGCGGCAGGACGCCCGGCGTACCTGCTCTACAACTTCAAGCGCGCCGCGTTCTACCCGTTCGTGCCCGGCCCGGGCGACGGCGCGCGCGACAACGCCCGCGAGCTCCAGCTCGCTGCGGCCCTGGGCCGCGAGATGCCGGTCGAGCCCGACCAGGCGCGCTGGTACCCCATGTGGGGCATGCCCCTCGACGGGGCGCCCGGGGCCACGTCCGCGGCCGGGCGGCACGACGACCACCCGGCCGTGGACACGCCGCCCGGCGCCCCACGGCGGCCGGGCGAGCAGGAGCCCGGCCACCCCGATCACTCCGAGCACCGTCACCACGGCGGCTGCTGCTGACCCCCGACAAGGAAAGGAATGCCATGGGACTCTTCAACCGCACCAAGACCATCGTTGAGGCCAAGCTAACCGCCATCGTCGGCGCCGCCGAGGACCCCCGCGAGACGCTTGACCTGTCCTACGAGAAGCAGCGCGACATGCTCCGCGAGGTGCAGCGCGGCCTGATCGAGGTCACGACCGCCAAGCGCCGACTCCAGCTCCAGCTCGCGCAGCTCGAGGCGAGCGTCAGGACTGCCGACGACCAGGCGCGCCAGGCGGTGGCCGCCGGGCGGGACGACCTGGCGCGGGCCGCCCTCGAGCGCAAGCAGGTCCTGGCGGGCCAGCAGGCCGCCCTCGAACAGCAGGTTGCCGACGTCCAGGCGCAGCAGGACAAGCTCACCGCCGCCGAGGCGCGCCTGTCGGCCAAGATCGAGGCCTTCCGGAACCAGAAGGAGGTGATCAAGGCCCAGTACTCGGCGTCGGAGGCCGAGGTCAGAATCGGCGAGGCCTTCACCGGCGTCTCCGAGGAGATGGCGGACGTCGGGCTCGCGGTGGACCGCGCCACCGCCAAGACCCAGGAGATGCAGGCCAGGGCGGGCGCGATCGACGAGCTGGTCGCCTCGGGCGCCCTCGACGACGTCTCCGCCGCTGCCGATCCCGTGCAGGCGGAGCTCGAGCGGACGACGCGGACGGCGTCGGTCGAGGCGGAGCTCACCGCCCTGAAGGGCGCGGCGACGGCAGCCGCCGGAGGGACGGCCCGATGATCGTGCGGATCCTCAACGACGGCCAGTACCGCGTCGACGACGAGCACGCCGCCCACCTCAATGCGATCGACGAGCGGCTCGGCGCGGCGGTGGACCGCGGCGACCACTCCGCCTACCACGAGGACCTTGCGCGGCTGGTCCACCTGGTCCGCATCCACGGAACGAGGCTCGAGCCGGGGGAGCTGGTCGGCTCGGACGCGGTGCTCCCGCCGCCCGACGCCTCCCTGGACGAGGTCCGCGCCCTGATGGGTGCGGACGGGCTCGTGCCCGGACGCTGAGGTGTCGCGGCGCTCGGGCCTCCTCCTCGCCGGGGGCGCGATCCTCGGCCTGGCGCTGGCCGGGGTCGTCTGGGGCGCCGTTCTGGGCGTCGCGACCCTGCTGGTCGCCGTCCTGGTCTCCGGCCTCGTCGGCCAATTGCTCCTCGGCGGCCGCGCGGACCCCGCCCGGATCCTCGTTGCCGGCGCCGTCGGCGCCGTCCTCGGGACCGTGCTGCCTCGCATGGCGGGGTGGCCGGCACTGCTGAGCATCGGCGGGGTCCCGGTGCTCTGGTCGGTCGCAGGGGCCGTGGTCGTCCTCGCCGCCCTGCGGCTCAGCCCCGGCGCGCGGGCGCGATGAGCGGCGCCGCTGGGCAGCCGCCGCCGAGCCCCATTCGCGCCCGACGGTGAGCTCCCCGACCGTCGCTGACTCCCGGCGCCTGCCCGCGACCTCCGGCAGCCTCGCCCCGCCGGGCGTCGGTCAGACCGCAGGGCTCCCGGGCGGACCTGCCGCGCTGCACGCCGAGGGGGAAGGGCACGGCCGGGTCTCGCTCAGTCCGGTTGCGCTGGCCGTCCTCGTCGCGACGGTCTGGGGCCTGTGCTTCGTGCTCATCAAGGCCTCGAGCCCGGGGCCAACGCCCATCCTGCACGCCGGGCTGCGCTCGGCCACGGGCGGCGCCGTGCTCCTCGCGTGGGCCGTGCTCGCGGCGCGACTCGGGCCGGCTCGACGTTCGGGCCGCAGCAGCCCGCTGCGCCTCCCGAGTTGGCCGGTGATCCTCATGCTCGCCATCGCGAACTCGGTGCTCGCGCTTGGGGCGATGTACCTCACGGCGGGCCGGGCCGAGGCGGCGGTCGCGTCGGTCCTCGGCGGAGTGCAGCCACTAGCGCTCGCCGCGGCGGGATGGCTGCTCTTCGGCGAGCGGCTCGGCCGACGGGCCGGCACGGGGCTCGCGACGGCCATGGTGGGCGTCGTCCTCATCGCGTCGCCGAGCACGGGGCCGACCCGGCTGGACGGGGTCGCCCTGTCGCTCGTCGCGGCCATCGCGCCGGCCCTCGGAACGATCGCCATGCGCCGCCTCGCCGACAGCGTCGACCTGGTCGTCACGACAGGCCTGCAGTTCGCGCTGGGCGGGGCGGTGCTCCTTCTGGCGAGTGCCCTGACCGAGCCGTGGACGCCGGGCGCGCTCACGACGGGCCTGCTCCTCGACCTAGCCGTCCAAGGGGTCGCGGGGACGGGCCTCGCGTACGTCGCGTGGTTCTGGCTGCTCGCGCGGATGCCCCTCGTCCGGCTCGGCCCGGTGCTCTACCTGGTCCCCGTCGTGGGCATCGCCGCCTCACTCCTGAGCGGTGAGCGGCCCGCGCCCGTCGAGCTCTCCGGAGCCGCGGCCGTGGTGATCGGCGCGGTACTTGCGGCCGCTTCCGGATCCCGAGGGCGCGCCAGTACACCCGGCAGTGACCCGCACGCACCCGCCGGGACCGTGATCTACTACAGTCATTATAGTAGCTAGCGTGAGCGCTGAGGAGCCGCCGCGGGCAGGACACAGGCGGGCCGACCGGCGCGTGCGGGTCGACCGTCCCCTGGCCCAATACTTCCGCTACACGGCGCCCGGCGTCCTGCGCGCCAAGCCCGAAGCCAGCCGACCGACAACGAGCAGTGGGCGGCTGTGGGCCTTTGCGCGGAGGGTCCTCATCGGCCCGCCCCTCACGAGCGAGCAGGAGGCCGAGGAGCGGCTCTCCAAGAAGAAGGCGCTCGCGATCTTCAGCTCTGACGCCATCAGCTCGAGCGCCTACGCAACCGAGGAGATCCTGCGCGTCCTCATCGTCGCGGGGGCGGCGGCCCTCTCGGCGAGCCTGTGGATCGCGCTGGCAATCGCGGGCCTGCTCGCCGCCGTGGCCACAAGCTACCGCCAGATCGGCCACGCCTACCCCTCCGGGGGCGGGGCGTACGCCGTCGCGCGCGCGAACTTCGGGCTCGGGGCCGCCATCGTCGCCGCGGGAGCCCTGCTGGTCGACTACGTCATGACCGTGGCCGTCTCGACGTCGTCGGCCGTGGAGCAGATCACATCGGCCGTGCCCGCGCTCGAGCCCGGGCGCGTGGCCATCGGCGTCGCGGCGATCGCGCTCATCACGCTCGCCAACCTCCGCGGCGTGCGCGAGTCGGGCAACATCTTCGCGATCCCGACCTACCTCTTCATCGGCGGCACGCTCCTCATGATCGGGATCGGACTGGTGCGGGTCGCGCTCGGGGATGGCGGCGGAGCGGCCCAGGCCCCCCGGCCGCGACCTCTCGAGGCCGTCGGCGCCATCCTGCTCCTGCGGGCCTTCGCC
>JAKAMV010000452.1 GCA_021812735.1 Chloroflexota bacterium
CCGACTAGGCGGCGGCGCGGGGGATCGCGGCGGCGCGCGGGAGGGCGGGGCGCGGGGGATCGCGGCGGCGCGGTGCCTGCCACGCAGCGCGACAACACCCGGCGCGCGACGTGTGTGCGCGTGGCGTTGCGCCGAGCGGCGGACCTGAAGGTGCCGGGTCCCGCGCGTCGCTGGGTCCCGCGCGGCGCCGCCCCGTGCCATGCTGGGCGAGCGCGCCAACCGGACCCGCCCGCAGCGGCGACGGACGGGCCGCGGTGAACGGAGGGGCGATGCACGACAGGCGCCACGGCCCTCGCGCCATCCCGTTGCCACGGCAGGCCCGCGAGTCGCGCCGATGGGACCGGGGTGGCACGCCCGAGGCCGCCACGCCATGACCGCGGGACAGCTCGCCGAGCAGCGGGTGCTCACGCGGCTTCGGACGGCCCTGCCGGCCCCGTTCACGGTCTACCCCAACGTCGCCTGGACGTGGAGCCCCGGGCCCGGGCGGCCGGCCCAGGAGGGTGAGGCCGATCTCGTGATCGCCCACCCGGACCTGGGCATCCTGGTCCTCGAGGTCAAGGCTGGCATCCCGTCGCGCGACAGCCATGGCCGCTGGTTCCTTGGTCCGGTGCTGCTGGACGAGTCGCCCTTTCGCCAGGCGGAGGACAATGTCCACGTCCTCGTGCGGTCGCTCGAGGCGCAGGCGGGCTGGCCGTCGGGCCTGCGGCCCCTGTTCGGCCACGCGGTCGCGTTCCCGGACGCCGACCTGGCCAGCCTGCCGTCCGGGCACGTCCTCCTCGGCCCTGACGCGGACCGGCGGATCGTGCTCGACGCCCGGGCCCTCGAGGCCGACGCGAGCGCCCGCGCATTCGTCGAGCACGCCCTCGCCTTCTACGGCGCCGACGGGTCGCGCGCCGCGGGCCTGGGCCCCGAGGCGTTGCGGGTGCTCGACGAGCTGTTGGCGCCGACGGCACGGCTCCGGCGTCTGGTCCGCGGCCGGATCGTGGACGACAGGCCCCTGCTGGTCTCGGCCACGCGCCAGCAGCGGGCGATCCTCGACCAGACCCGCGCGCGCCGGGTTGAGGTGATCGGCCCTGCCGGCTCGGGCAAGTCGATGCTCGCCGCGGAGAAGGCGCGACGGCTGGCCGCCGAGGGCTACCGCACGCTGCTGCTGTGCTACAACCAGCCGCTCGCCACCGCGACGGGCCGCGACCTCGCCGACGCGGCCGAGGCCGCCGCGCGCATCGGCGGCGAGCTCGTGGTGGCAACCTTCCACCGGCTTGCCGAGGTGCTCGCCGTCCGGGCCGGCGTGCTGGCGCCGCACGGGCCGAGGCTCCCGCCGGGGTGGTTCGACGCCCTGCCGGGCGCCCTGGCCCAGGCGATCGACCGGCTGCCCGACGAGCGGTTCCACGCGGTGGTGGTGGACGAGGGGCAGGACTTCGACGCCGACTGGCTGCTGCTGGCCCAGCAGCTCCTCCGCGATCCCGACGAGGGCGTGCTGTGGGTGTTCCACGATCCGGGGCAGGCACTGCGGGGCCCCGACGTCGTCGGCCAGCTCGGCCTGCCGGTCTGCCAGTACCTGTTCCAGAACCTGCGCAACCCGGGACCGGTCGCGGCGCTGGCGGCTCGCTTCTACCGCGGGCCGGAGGCGGTGATCGGGCTGCGCGAGCTTGAGGAGGGGCCAGGCGGCGACGAGGGGCGGTGCGTCGTGGTGGAGGCCGAGCGCGGCCGCGCCACGGTCGAGGCGGTCCGCCGGGAGCTCCACCGGCTGCTCGCGGACGAGGGCGTGCGAGCCTGGGACGTGGCGGTGCTGTCCGGCGGGAGCGCCGCCCGGAGCGAGGTCTGGGCCTCTCGCCGCTTCGGCAACGCCACGCTCTGGAACGAGGCGCTCAACGTTGACGGGACCTCGCGGGGCCTGCCCCCCGAGGAGGTCCCCGACGACCCGGCCGAGAGCGGCGTCGTGCTGTTCGAGACGATTCGCCGGTTCAAGGGCCTCGAGCGTCCCGTGGTCGTCCTGTGCGAGCTGCCCACGGAGGGCGACCGGCTCGACCAGCTCCTCTACAGCGCCCTGACCCGCCCCACGACCCAGCTCGTGGTCATCGCGCCGCCGCCGATCGCCAGGCGCCTCCGCCCCGAGCGGCCCAACCGGGCCGGGGCGGGGACGGACTCCTGACAAGGCCCATCGGCGCCGACGCCCCACCTGCGGGGCGAATGCGTCTAGGGCGGTTGGGGTCGGTCGCGCGGCGGGCCAAACGCTGCCACGAAGACTGGGTGAAGTTGCCTTCACCCTGGGCACCGAACGCGCGGCCCCCTCCTACGATCGAGTCATCGCGGTGGCGCGGCCCCCTCCGCGCGACCCGCGAAGCCGACGGCGCGCTCCGGGGTCGAGTTCGCCCGGGCGCCGGTACCTACGGACAACTGCGTGGCAATCCTAGGCGAGCGGACGATCTTGGCGGCGACCGCCCTGGCCATCCTCGAGGCGCGCGGCGAGCAGCCGACCGAACGCCTTGCCGTGCTCGTCGGTCAGCAGCCGGACGTGTTGCTCGATGCGCTCCTGCCGCTCGCCGCCGCCGGATGGGTGGGGCTCTCGGCCGACGGCGCGAGCGTTCGCTCCCGGCACCCGTCGCCAGCGCCCACGCTGCAGGAGGTCCTGGTCGTGGAGAGCGAGCGCGCGGTCGTGGACGACTGCGTGCTCCGGCCCGGAACCGCCTGCGGGGCGTTCGACGGGCCCTCGACCTGCGCCGGCCACGCCGACTGGACCGCGACCCTGGCCCAGAGCGCGCTCGCGGTGGTGCCTGTGGCGCTCGCGGTCGCCACGCTGGGGGCGCCGACGGGCGGCATCGGCGGCTCGCCGGTGCGACTCCGGTCAATCCTCGAACCGTGGGCGCCCGACGCCACCGAGGCCACCGGGCCGGTCGCGGCACTCGAGCCGGTGTCAGCACCTCGCCTGGTTCCCCCGCCAGAGGAGGCCCCAGCGCCCGGCCCAGCTTCGCTGCCCGGCCCGGCCCCGGCGCCGACGCCCGGCCCTGTTTCGGCGACGCCGGCGCTGGCTCCCGGCGGCGAGCCCGCACCGTGACGCCCGTCAGCCGCCGACAGGTCCTGGCCGCGGGGACCCTCGGCGCGCTCGCCGTGGGTGCGGGCGGGGCCGTCACGCACCTCGGGCTGCTCGGCCGAGTGGCGGGCGCCGCTCCCCGCCCGACGCCGCCGTCGCCCGCGGGCCCGACCCCCGCCGCGGGCGCCACTGTCGCCGCGCTGCCGGGTCCGCTCCCCTCCGGGCCGGTGCCCGGCGATCCGGTCCGGCGGGCCGTCTACCCCGTCGCGCTCGAGAACGCCCGGGTCGGCACGCCGGCCTGGGACGTGCGCGGGGAAGGCTACCCAGCGGTCGAGGGCTACCTGTCCACAACGTCGGCCGCCCCGGGCGACGTCGTCACGCTCCACCTGGGACGCGGCCCGAGCTGGCAGGGCGACGGCCGGCTGACGGTGGAGTGGTACCGGCTCGGCTGGTACGGGGGCGCCGGCGCCCGCCTCGTGCGGACCGACCGGATCGACGCGGTCGCCGACGCCCCCACACCAACCCCCGACCCGGCAACCGGGGTCATCGTGGCCGGCTGGGCCCCGGCCCTGGAGTTCTCGATCGGCTCGGACTGGACGTCGGGCATGTACCTCGGCGTCCTGCGCCCGGGGACCGGCAACCCCGGGTACGTGCCGCTCGTCGTGCGGCCAGCGGCCGGCTCCGCCGACCCGGCGCCGGTCCTGTTCGTCAGCGCAGCCACCACCTGGCAGGCGTACAACGCCTGGGGCGGCAAGAGCCTGTACGACTCCCACTCCGCCGGCCCGGTCATGCCCTGGGGCTCGCACCGCGCCGCGGTCGTCAGCTTCGAGCGGCCGTACCGCTCCAACCAGGGCGCCGGCCTGCTGTTCGACTGGGAGCTCCAGTTCGTCCGCTGGCAGGAGCGCCGGCTGCGGGACGTCGAGTACGCGAGCGACGTGGACCTTCAGCTCCACCCGGAGGTCCTCGACGGGCGCCGGCTGATCCTGCTGGTCGGCCATCACGAGTACTGGTCGGGCCCGATGCGGGCGGCGGTCGAGACGGCCGTGGCCGCCGGCACGAACGTGGCGTTCCTGGGCGCGAACGACATGTACTGGCAGGTGCGGCTGGAGCCATCGTCCTCAGGCGACCCGGCGCGGCGTGTGACCTGCTACCGGCTGGCCCGCTTCGACCCCGTGGCCGCCACCACCCCGTCGCTGGCGACCGTCCACTGGCGCGACCCGCTGCTCGGCCGGCCCGAGGCGGCGCTGATCGGCCAGATGTACGCCCACATCGTGAAGCGGCCCGTGGACTGGGTGGTAGAGAACGGCAGCCACTGGATCTACGCCGGGACCGGCCTCCGGACCGGCGACCGCCTGACGAACCTCGTCGGCCAGGAGTACGACAGCGTGGGGGCCGGCGCGGCGCCGGCGAACGTGCAGCTGATCGCCCGGAGCCCGGTCGTCCCCAACCGCCCGGGCGACCTGCCGGACGTCCACACCGCCACGGTCTACACGGCGCCGTCGGGCGCGACCGTCCTCTCGGCCGGCACGTTCCAGTGGTCGTGGGCGCTCGACTCGTTCGGCGGGCGCTCGTATCTGGGCGTTCGGACCCCGACGGACAAGCGGGTCGAGATCATGACCGCGAACCTGCTGACGCGACTCGGCGACGGCCCGGTCGTCGGCACCGCGCCGCGGCCGACGCCGGGGGGGCCGTCACCCGGCCCCCGAGACCCTAGCCGAAGACCGCCATTCTGGTGACGCGTGTCGGGCGGCGCAGCAGCATGGTCGCCAGCGCCGAGACGACCGCGGCCCCAGCCGCCAGCGTGAACGCGAAGCCCAGGCGGCTGTAGTCGCTGCCGACGATCGCGCCCACCAGCACCGGGCCGAGCGCGCCGCCCGCCGTGGAGCCCACGCCCCAGACGAGCGCGTTCGCGAGCGAGTTGCCGCCGCGGGGCACGTAGTCGCCCACCAGCGAGAGGAGCAGCGGGAAGCCGCTGAACGTGAAGAAGCCGAACGCGAACAGCCAGCCCTCCCCGGCCCAGCCGGAGCCCGAGACCGCGAGGTAGGCGAGGATCGTCGCCGCGGAGCCCAGCGAGGCCCCCGCCAGGACCCAGCGCTTGTCGAGCCGGTCCACGAGCAGGCCGAACAGCGGCTGGCCGATGACCGCGGCCGCGTACATGACGGTGACGGCGAGCCCGAGGTCGGACGAGACGCCGAGCCCCCGCTGGGTGGACAGGTACGTCGGGATCCAGGAGGCGATCCCCTGCGTGGCCACCGAGCGCAGGAAGGCGACCCCGGTGAGCACCAGGATCCCGCTCGTCAGAACGTCCCTGGTCCCCGCGGGGCCGGACCGTGCCGGTGCGCTCGCGCCCGCGGAGGCAGGCGCGGCGGCCGCGGAGGCAGGCGCGGCGGCCGCGATCGGGGTCCCGGCTGCGGCCCCGTGCGTGGCGTGCGCTCGCGGTTGCGCCGGAGCCCGCGTGCCGAGCCAGATCGCGAGCGCCGCCGCGAGGCCGACGACCGCGAACACAACCACCGATCCGTAGCCGGCGATCACGAGTGCCGCCACGAAGTACAGCGACGGGTAGAGGGCCCGTCCGAGGCTGCCGAGCGCGCCGTTGACGCCCAGCGCGAGGCCCAGGCTGCGGCCCTCGAAGGCGGCCTGCAGCAGCGACCCGCCCAGCGGGTGGTAGAACGCGGCACCGGCGCCCGTCAGCACGGCTGCCGCGAGCAGCGTGCCGAGGAGGACCGGGCCCCCGGCCTGCATCAGCGCGACGTAGAACACCAGGAGCCCGGCAGAGAGGATCGCGAGCCCGATCCCCATCAGCGAGCCCGGCCGCCCGAGGCGGTCCGCGAGTCGCCCCACGAACAGGCTGAGGACCGCGGTGGACGCGTAGAAGGCGAGGAACAGCGCCGTGATGAACGTCGGCGAGACGTCGGGCCGGTGGGCCACGATGGCCGCCATGACCGGCACGAAGAAGACCGTGCCGTCGTTGATGAAGTGGCCCAGCGACGTGAGGGCGAGCCCGCGGCGGCGACCGATCTGCCGATCCATGCTGGTTGTGTTCCCTGCGGTCCGCTCGTGGTGCGTCCAGGGCGGCCCTCGTCGGCGTTGCGGGCGGGCGGGCGGGTCCTGCGACGGCCGGGATGCCGGGCACCTCGGCGCCTGCGGGCGCGCCCCAAGCGTACCGGGGATCACCGCGCTTCGCCCGCGCCGGCGCGGCCTGGGCGGCCCGCGGGGCGCGCCGGGCACGGGCTCGGGCTCGGGCCCGGGCCACAGCTAGAGCCGTCCCAGCACGACCTCCTCGTCCGGCTCGAGCGGAACCTCCTGGTGGCAGGTGAAGTACAGGACCTGGTGGGTGCGCGCCAGCTCGCGGATGGACGCCGCCGTCCGCGCCGCGCGGATCGGGTCGAAGTTCACCAGGACGTCGTCCATGATCACCGGCAGCGGCTCGGCGTTCTGGGCGAAGTGCTCCAGCAGGCCGAAGCGCACGGCGAGGTACAGCTGCTGCGCCGTGCCCAGCGAGAGCGCCTCGAGCGCCACCGATTCGCCGTCGGCCCGCTCCACGCGCTCGAACATGCTCCCCAGCGGCGCCACGATCCTGACGTACCGACCCTCGGTCCACTCCGCGAAGTGACGCTCGGCGATGCCGATGACGGCCGGCCGGTGCTCCGACTCGTAGGCCTCCCGTGCGGTGCGCAGCAGGTGGCCAGCGAGGGAGGCGGCCGCCCAGTCCCGGGCCAGCTCGTCGAGGCGGCCCAGGAGGTCCTCGCGTTTCTGGCGCAGCGCGGACTGGGAGGCGTCTCGCAGCTGCTCCTCCACGGACTGCTTCAGGCCGCCGATCTCCTCCGACAGCTTCGCGAGCTCCTCCCTCGCCATGTCGCGCGCAGCGACAGCGTGGGCGAGCGCCTCGTCGATCTGGGCCCGGCTCTCGATCGCGCCCAGCTCGGCGCGGAGCGCGGCGAGCGCGTCGCCCGGCCCGGACTGCGCGAGCAGGACCCGCTCGTCGGCGGCAATCCGATCGTCGAGCGCCTTGGCCTCCGCCGAGCGCGCCACGGCCTGGCGGAGCGCGTCCGCGTCCGGGGCGTGATTGGCCTCCAGCAGCCTGGCGAGCGCGGCGTCGGCGGCCTCGAGCTCCACCTGCGTCTCCGCGAGGGCCCGGTCCGCGGTGGCGAGCGCCTCCGCAGCGGCCTCGCGCCGCGCCTGGTCCCCGATCGCCGACGCGAGCGCCTCCCGCATCGTCACGACGAGCCGGCCCAGGGTGGCATCGTCCGCAACCCCGGCGTCGGGCTGCAGCAGCCCGAGCGCCGCGGCGAGCGAGGCCGCGGTGCGCGCATGCGCCTCGTGGTCGCGGCTGAGGCGGTCCATCTCGGCTCGCGTGGAGGCGGCCTTGGCCAGCGCGCCCTTTGCGAGCGTCACCGCGGCGACCTGCGCCCCGGCTGCGTCCCGGTCGGCGATGCCCGCGAGATCGTGGCGCTCCAGCCAGGCGAGCCACTCCCGGACGGCGCTCTGGTTGGCCTCGCGGGCCTGCTCGAGCGCCTCGGCAGACCTGGTCAGCTCGTCGTTCCGCGCCCGCAGCGTGGCCGTCAGGTCCGCGACCCTGGCCTCGGCCTGCGCCCGGCGCATGGCGCGGCTCCGGGCCTCCGCAACGGTGCCGGCGAACGCGTCGCGGCCCTCCGCGCCGGCGTCGTCGGGCAGGCCCGCCCCGACCGCGACGACGGCCAGCGCCTCCGCGGCGCGCTGGGCCTGGTCGGCGGCCCGGACGGCCGCAGCCTCGAGCGAGGCGAGGTCCGACGCCGCGCGCACCCCGCCGGCCGCCATCGCCGCAAGCGCCGTCACCTCCGCGTCGGACGCGCTC